>DMOT01000212.1 GCA_003456765.1 Bacillota bacterium | reverse complement strand
GCCTTGCCCGACGCGATGGCCTCAGGAGTGTCGATTAGTCCGACGCAGGCTGCGCCCATGGCACATATCATCTTCTCCGGTGTGCCGGTGTTCGTCTTTCCCTGATAGCGAGCCATGGCAACGAGCTGGCACAGGTTTAGCTTGAAGTTGAAGGGCTTTCTCGGGAGATCATCCTGGCTCTTGTAGAGTTTGATCCCCACTGGCTTGGTGTCAAGTCGCAGAATGCTATCGAGTTCTGCTGCAAGTTGCTTTTTCTCCATCCAAAAGTCTCCTTCCACCTGAATTGCAGATAGACGCGAGTGCGCTCAGGATTCTATCTCTTGAGTGCAACTCTACGCATACTATTATACTCTATATTGTGAGGTATTGCACAAACATATTATGGCGTGTAGCGGCCGCCTGATTGGACCAATTTGCCGCCGATCGGAAGTATGCATAGTTGTAGATAGGTCTCTCTACATTCGCTCTGCTCGGGGCTTGAAGCACACATGAGCCCAACATCAGTTGGTGTACGTGCGATCCGGATTCCATGGTCAGCATCCAGGCCAACCATGGAATCCGGATCCAGAAGAGTGAATATGGCTACAGCAACTCGGCCACAGCCCTCGCAACAACGGAGCGAGCGAGAGCAGTTGGCTTAGATGAGCAACGTCGCACTATGTTCTTCATTTCAAGTGTGTACCCCATGCAATCAAGTACAATCAGATCACAATCGGCCAGCTCTGTTGCAGCGCTGACGATTTCATGGTACTCACATTGCCTGCCCTGCTCTTTTCGATATGGCGATGCAGAAGAGACCAGGATGTCAACTTCTGCAGCCGCCTTATCCGCAGCCGCCGTCCACACTGCTCTCCTCTGCTCCACCTGGCCGGCATCGGGTATGATCACGCCAAGGGTTCCCCTGGTCAGCACTGAAAAACAGTAGTTCACTAGCACCCTGTCAGGATAGAGAATTGGAACAGACGCTTCAATGCAGGAAAAGGATCCTGTGCAAAGCAACACGACCAAGCCAGCTTCACGTGTGGCAGCAGAGACTGCCCTCCTAACATAGGGCTCCAACCTATCTTCAGAGACTTTCACAGTCGCTCCCGTTTTGAGCCTTGTGACCAGCAGTCGTTCGCCCCGGCGCGGGAACAGATCAGCAACTCCAGCTTCGTCTACGAGATCTAGCGCTCCGTACTGCACGAACGCGCCCGGTGGTAGTGAGAAGCCGTCTCTGTCTATTATGCTTACTATCTCATCTACCATGTCATCTCTTGGAGATTGCCCTATTGTGACGAAGGCAGCTACATGTTTTCTGGCATCAATCATCAACCATTTCGCCCCCGGTTCGCTATATGTCTTCAGCCGGATTCTTCAGAAAGTGTCCCAATCCATGTTCTCTGATTTCAGCGTATTTCGGAACCCCTTCAACTTGAACCGCAGAGTCAGGATACATCAGCGACATGGTATTTAGTATCTGCTGCAACCCGGAGGAATGCCTGCCTACACGTTCCTCAATAGGAACGCCTTGCTCATCGTAGGGAACACGAACTAGCCCCTTCTTACTGGCTTTCAGCATGAACTCGTCCTGACCCGTCAGAAGCAGATCTTCCGTAGTCCTGCCCCGCACCCAGTCCATCATCGGGTTCGCAGTCTCCATCAATATCACCTTGGCCCGAGTGTGATCGCCGATTTCCCTGTGTGACAAACCCCTGAGCCCGACTGGAGACGCTTCCACTCCTATATTGACTCCCTCTTCAAACTCCATAGTCATTGCAGCCATGCCAGCAATGTCAATGGCATTATCATGGGCCACCATTACGTTGACAACAGGGTACATTGCCGAAGCTTCGTGGAGATCGATAACAAGATCGCAGGCTTCGGCCTCTATGAGCTGTGTGATTGCGTATGCAATCTTCTCAGTAAACAGGCCGTCAGGACGACCGGGGAAACACCTGTTCAGGTTTCGAACTTCAGATCCGCTGAGTATCTGCCCCGACGGGTAGTGCGCATATGCTTCAGGGTCAGGCCACTGGTGGACTGAATTGGTGAGCCTGTCGCCCAGCCGGAACCACCTCTCACCCCATTCAGTCTGGATGTGAAAAACCGGAACAAAAGCGTCTTCGGCAGGCTGCGCAGTGAAACCGCTATTGTTTGAATGGGGTATTACTATCAGCCGTCCCTGATTGACTTGTGCATTCTCAATCAAGAGAACACCCGTTAGCATGCCTGCTACTTCAGTCGCGTGCACACCGCCCAGTACCAAAACAGTCCCGCCTGGGTTTCCGGAATCGAGGAAGTACACATCGGTATCGCCTGGAGTCCCCTCAATGCCCGGGAAGTAATGGGATAGCCTTACAATATCAGACACAGAAGGGCCTGGAACTATCGGCTCTACTTTGTAGGAACTCATGATCAGTCTCCCTGACCAAGCAGTCATGGCTACAGTCACTATCAGGACGATAACAGCACTTCTGCTATACTTGGACTTGCCACAGTTACTGGCTTTGTCGAAAGCCACGCTTATCACCTGCCTTAACGTATATGCAATGCTCTTAGAAGAAAGGGGACCATAGACACCCCACACGTAATCTGTTCATAAACATCCCTGGAAGTGAACATCCGGTGAACCAACCCGATTACCATCAGTCCGCATAAGACCGTATAGGAAATAGAAACAAAAGCAGTCACATCAAGAGCCTCCTCACAGCAAGAAAGTAAGGCTGTTTGCAAAGTATACCGTCAGGATCCCTGCAAGGTTCAGCAATAGCATTGCCAGCCTCGACCTCTTCATGAATGTTGAGTACCCGCCATCGTATCCCACTGATGAAACAGCGAACTTGCCGACAAGTGCTGTAGGCGGGATCATAGCCCCCAGAGAAATGCTGAGGCTGAGTCCACATATTGCTATGATCGGATCACGCCCTAAG
>DMOT01000189.1 GCA_003456765.1 Bacillota bacterium | reverse complement strand
AATCTCCTCCCCTCAACGCTGGAAGTCAACACCCACTGATCATCAGGAGTAACGAGAACAGAGGCGACTCCGACATCAGTAGCCCCCGCACACCTGTTATCTCCCCCCGCAGTTATCCAGGCAAAGTTGTCAAACCGCCTGAGGATCAACGCATCTAGTCCCCGCTCGCGCATATACGCCCTCACTCTAGCCAGTTTGACCTCAAGTTCCTCTGCAATACAATCATCCATCTAACTCACCCCTTCAGCGCTCCTGCAAGCAAGCCCCTGACAAAATAGCGGCCAAGTAGAACATAGATCAGCACAGTGGGAAGGGCTGCAAGGATCGACCCCGCCATTGGCAAGTTCCATGATACTGCCTGGCCACCGGCTAGATTGGCAAGGGCAACCGTTATGGGCTGTGCGTCCGGTCGTGCCAGCGTCACAGCAAAGAGAAACTCATTCCATATCTGCGTGAATTGCCAGATGCACACCACAAGAAACGGCGGACCGGAAAGGGGAATTATCAGGTATCTGAAGATCCCGAAGAAGTCGGCCCCGTCTATGCTCGCCGCGCCCAGGAGCTCGTCAGGGATTTCCTCGTAGAAGCTCCTGAAGAGCAAGGTCGTTATTGGCAAGCCGTAAACCACGTGCACCAGGATCAACCCTGGCAGCCCCCCGTACAACTTCGTCTTCTGCATGAATTGAAAGAGAGGCACCAGTATGCTCTGATAGGGAATGAACATGCCGAACACGATCAGCGGCATGATGATATTGGCTCCGGGGATCGGGTATTTGCATAGTACATACCCATTGAGGGAGCCCATTGCGGCCGAAATGAGCGTGGCCGCTATAGCCAGTATGAAGCTGTTCTTCAGGTAGGGAGCGAACTGCTTGAAGGCTACGGAGTAGCTCTCCCAGTTGGGAACAGACGGCAATTCCCAGGCCGTCATGAAGCTTATCTCTTCCGGCGCCTTGAGACTGGTAACAACAGTCATGTAGACAGGGATCAGATAGGCGATTGCCAGAAGAACCGCCAGGACCTGCACTAACACCTTTGTAGCTCCTCTCGGTTTCATCGGCTATCACCGCTCCCCCGTGCTAAATGAATTAACCAGATAAGGGATTATCAACAACGAAACCAGAATCAGCAGTATCACTCCGATAGCAGAACCAACGGCAAGCTCATTGCCGCGGAATGTCTTAAGGAACATGGTTATCGCAGGCACAGACGTTGGATAATGGTCAGGGCCTGCCATGGCGAATATCAGATCGAAGATCTTCAAAGCTATGTGCCCGAGGATCACTATCGCGCTCGCAGTGATCGGCTTGAGCAACGGCAAGTCTACGTACCTGTAGATCTGGAACTTGCTCGCCCCGTCAACTCTCGCCGCCTCGCGGAGCTCATCCGGTATGGTGCGTAGCCCTGCAAGATACAGAGCCATGGTGTACCCTGACATCTGCCATACAGCTGCAATCACCACGCCCCAGAGAGCCTTATTGAAGCCATGTTCTTCCGGGTAGTCAAGGAGCCTGATTCGCGTCAAGACCCCACTTGCAAGGATTCCGACGAGTACAGCGCATATAATCAGCTTGCTGCGGAGTCTTTTCTTCTCGCCCTGGCACCAGTGGCCGTAGGCCATGAGGGCAAGCACTATCAGGACTGCAAGGCAGATGTAATGAAAGATGTGGGACCAGTCGAAGGTGAGGCTCTGCTCGCGGCTTGACAACCAGAGGAACTGGCCTGCAGGCAGTCCCGCCAGGGTGGGCAAGACGTTTATGCCCCCTCTCGGCTGAAGCATCCATCGCCAGATTGTTCCCGTGACCACGAGTGAAAGAGACATCGGATACAAGAAGACTGTCCGGAAAAACGTTTCCCCCCAGACGAGTTGGTCGATGAGCGTGGCCAAAAGCAATCCGACATGCAGGGAGAGGCCCACGAAGAGCAAAGTGAAGAAGAACATGTTTGTAAGGTCCTGCCTGAAGCGCATGTTAAGAAAGCCCGAAAAAAGCCCCCGGTAGTTGGCTGATCCCACATGATGGATTTCAGGCTTGAGCGACATGGCTGCTTCCTGTCCCCAATCAGTCACTGACACGCGCATGGTTTGGGCAATGAATCCATACACGAATATTCCCAGCAATACTATGGACGGCAGGATAATCACGGCCGCCACCAGCTGGTCTCGTCGTGATTGCATGCCCCTCACTGTCCTTTCTCATGCATTCGCAGGGCAGGCCCGCCGCCTGCGGGCGACGGGCCGTTCCCATCATTGCTCCTGCTTCGGGTCGACTTCCTACCTTCCGATTCCGGATTGGATTGCCACTGCCTGCGCAGCATTGGCTGCAGCTTGAGCGTTCTTGCTTGCGAGGAAAATGTCCATGACCGTGGCGAAGTCATTCATGAACCTCTCGTTAGCCACGACCCCGTGAGCCAGCGAACCGACGATCTTGTTGGTCCTCCAGTCACGAGCTGCGCTTTGCAGATACGCATCGTATTTTGCAAGATCCGAGTCGGTTCTTGCACTGATCGATCCCTTCAGCGGGTTGAAAGTATCCTGCCCGTCACGGCTGCCGAGCATCTTGAGCCATGCTATGGCGTTCTCCCTGTTGGCACAGCCTACCGGCAGGCCGAAGGAGTCGGACAGCATCATGAATATGCCCTTCGTGCCGGGCGATGCCGCCCATCCGAACCCGGTTCCGGGCTTCAGCTTGAGGGTAGTCGTCATATAGCCTGAGGCCCAGTCTCCCATGATGTTGAAAGCAGCCTGCCCCTTGACTACCATGTCAGTGGCCTGCTGCCATGAGAGAGACGGAGCGTCAGTATTCGTATACTTCAGAATCTCGCCGAATATCTCCCATACCTTGATCGCTTCAGGGCTCTTCCAGGAGAGTTTTCCGGTCCAAAGCTGCTCATATTTGTCAGGGCCGAGCACAGCAAGGGCCACGCTCTCCCAGAGGTGGGTAGCGGTCCAGTTCTCGCCAACTGACAGCGGGATGATCCCCTGGGCCTTGAGCTTTGGCGCTATCTCCAGGAACTCCTCCCACGTGTTGGGGACGCCTGCGCCCCACTTGGCGAGGTTCGCGGGTATGAAGTACATCACGTTCGAACGGTGGATGTTGACAGGCACCGACCAGATTCCCTTTTCGGTGCTGAGCAGATTGAGCAGGTCTGCCGGGAATACCTTGTTCCAGCCTTCCTGCTGGTAAAGCCAGGTAAGGTCTTCCATCCTGTTGGCCACAACCCAGGTGCCGATAAGCTCCTGGCCGGCGTGGACCTGGAACGTATCTGGCGGATCCCCGCCCAGCATCCTGGTCTTCAGCACAGCCTTGGCATGCACGCCTGATCCTCCGGTCACCGTAGAGTTTATTACAGTGACTCCCGAATACATCTTCTCATATTTGTCTATCAGCGCTTCCAGCGCAGGGCCTTCATCCCCGGCCCACCAGGAGAAGATCTCGAGTCTCCCGCGGACAGCCGCATTTGCCACAGCTCCGAACATCAGAACGATCGCTCCACACACCGCAGCAAGCTTGACCCATCTGGGTGTCCTCATTCATATCCCTCCGTCTTTAATTGATACAGCTGGCAAATCCAACTACACCAAACGCCGCATTATCATCAATAACGCACGTACCCTCCCGGCACCACCTCCATGACAGATCCAGTC
>DMOT01000016.1 GCA_003456765.1 Bacillota bacterium | reverse complement strand
ATCCATAGAGTACTCAATGGGTAGGTAAGAACAAACCTGCATTTGCGCACTGCCATGACGTGGCGTTTTCGTTGCACCACAGCGAAGTAATTCGATTAACCCTTCCGCGATTCGCTGGTTTCAGCTCTGAATCCCCTGCTTAGGCGTCTAGAGGAAATTGATGGTTGCATGAGGAATATGGAGCTCACGGCGGGAATGTGGAAATGGTCAAGACCAATG
Source organism: Bacillota bacterium (assembly GCA_003456765.1). Classification (GTDB taxonomy): domain Bacteria; phylum Bacillota; class DTU025; order DTU025; family DTU025; genus UBA10085. Next base: position 2,502 of record DMOT01000016.1, on the reverse strand, counting down.
CATGGGTGTTTGTGGCAGACGTCAAGTAGGGGTCTCGGCTCCTAGCTGGAGTTGCTTGGCAACACGGGCGGATGATGTGGCTTACTCCCATATCAGGAAGGAGGAGAGCTGTGTGAGAATTCGCAGCGGGTGTGCTGCGTTCATCTCAGCTATGATTCTTGGGTGTGTGTTGATGCCGGTCATGGCGGCGAGGGCATGGGCTACGGAGCCCGGGATTCCCGACATTTCAGGATCCGGGGCGCGCGAGGGGTTCGAAGAGCTGTTGTACAGCTTCGACAACTTCTGGGGTGAGCCGTATGCGGGGTCAATAGTCTGCACTGAGCTTGCCGGCCACAGGATTCCTGGGGTCATCTCTAAGGAAGATGCCGTGCATGACGTTGACTTCCTCTTTCGAGTGTTGAAGTACGGATACGCTGGGTATGGGTTTTTCGGTGGGGACGAGGTATTCCTTGCAGCCAGGCAAGGCATCCTTGCCGATATTGATGACCTCCGGGAAGGGAGCCTGGGGATCAACAAATTCTTGACGCTGCTGAAACGGTGGCTTGGTTTTATTCAGGATGGTCATTTCTCCATCCATGGCACGATTATGTGTCGTGGATACAGGTCTTTTGCGCGATTCGACATGGAGTTTGACGAGTCTGGTGGCAGGTTTTATGCGCGCCAAACGCCCGACGCATGGGTGGTTGCCGTCGAAGGCGAGGAACCTTCGCGTTGGATGAAGCCGTCCATAGGCTCCGATGGAGAGGTCTTCTACTGCCTGGGAGCTACAAGCGATGCCAGTCGAGACATATGCGTCAGGGTCGACTGGAGCGACGGGTCGCATGAGTTTGTCTGGCTCAGTACGGTTGGCTCCCCCTTAGTCCTGGGGCCTGCGTACGAGCTCAAGTATGTGGATGGCATTCCGGTTGCAACAAGTCGTAGCCTGTTGCCGGTTCCTGAGGCTTTGCCACAGCTTGAGGCATTGCTCCGCGACGTGGCCGAGCTGAAGGAAGCGCCCGCAGCTATTGTGGACCTGAGGTCTCACAATGGTGGCAACGACTGGTACGCCATGGAGTGGGTGAAGGGGTTTGCTGGGACTCACGTCTGTCCTAGCAGCTTCCATGCTCAGCTGGTGACGAACACGGCGGCGAAGATGTGGGAAAACTCCACGATCAGGCTTGGCGTGGACTGGAGCGCATTGCGGGGAATGGTGCCAGAAGGCGACTCAGAGGGCCCGCCCGATGCCAGATCATGGCTTGCCGGCAACGCTGATCCGGATAGGCCCGGCTGGAGCCAGGTATCTGTCATAGAGGGCGTCAAAGCGGAAAACGATACGCTCCTCGTAGTATTGATCGATTCGAATGTATGTTCCGCCGGAGAGAGCTTCGTCGGCTACCTGCGCCAACTTGAGAACGTGGTATTTGTGGGCATAAACACCTATGGAATGATGCTTTCAGGGAATGTGGGGGTGTGCATGCTTCCAAAATCCGAGCTAGTGCTGATATGCGGCACCAAGATATCCTTAGGCGAGGATCTGTCAAATCGCGATGGCCTGGGCCATATGCCCGACTTTTGGGTCGATCCTGAGCAGGCACTGGAGAGAGCAGTCAAGTACATTCAGGCCATGCAGGCGGGTGCGGGGAATCGTTGACACAGTACGGGCCACAGGCAGGCAACGCTAGGAAATTGCTGATTAGGGGTTAGGAGTAAGGATAAGTGTGGCCGGCTAACCCGAGAGAAGTTGGCCGAAACCCTAGATCGAGCCATGCAGCGAACCCTACCGAACCCAACTCTGGCACTAGAAAAGAGTGGTGCCGAAGGGGGTATTCGAACCCGTACTGAACTGAAGCAGGCGAAACACCACAAGAGCAGCCAGAAGGCTTAGCAGGAGGCCAGCAGGCGAGCGCTGTAATTGGGGGCATGGGCAAATCACCTGAACGAGGTGTTCACTCCCGTGTTGCTTGCCCATAAGTGAGCGCCTGGACGTTCTAGAGCGGACCCCGCGGCGCTAGACCGACATTCATTGGAGTGAAGATGGCAAAACGCACACTCCCAATTCCAGACGGATCCGTAGAGATGGTGCAGACGGGTGTAACTGCGGCGACTCATGATCATGCTGAATTAATAGCGCGGGCGCCTGCGAAGTTCTTTCGAGGAATGACTGTGACGACCGGAGCATCGTCCCTGACACAGGACATCTTGCCTCCATGCTTGAGTGTCTTGGTTAGCAGGAGGATGACGAAGGGCAGCCATGAGAGATCATCATTGGGGGAGATGCAGACATGAGAGTTGGGTTAGCGGTAATCAGGGTGACGCAAGACTATGGCATAAACGTTGATTCAATGGTCGAGCTGATCCGCGAGGCAGCGAGGGAGGGCGCTGACCTCGTGCTCTTCGGGGAGGCGGCCCCAACGGGCCTCATCAACAACGATGATCCAACGCACGACATGGCCATTGCTCAACCCATCATTGCCCCCACTGCGAACATTCTGGCTCAGGGTGCAAGAGAGTCTGGCGTATATG
>DMOT01000202.1 GCA_003456765.1 Bacillota bacterium | reverse complement strand
GGACAATGGCGTTTAGCAGCGCCTCGCGAATGGCTTCCGGTGGATAGTCACGCATGTCAATGCGCTTCAATCCTGAAAACTCCGCTCTTGTTCTATTGTGCTCATCGATGTATTCATAGACATCATTGAGCTGCTCTAGCAGTGAACCCGAGAACTCCGCTCTGTCCTTGAAGACTGTCTTGGTGCTGCCCTCAAAAACAGCGACCTTTATGGTATGTACGCATTGGTCAGAAAGCAGCAGGCCAAGGTTGGAAAACGCACCGTCTTCCCCGATGATGCCGAGGGTTCTCTTTTGCTCGTCGCCAAATCTGATGTTCTCTTCCTTGAAGGCTTTTTCCGCGCCAGCAAAAGTCAGCTCTTGTTTGAGCGAACGAGCGGTCTCATAATCGTCGCCAGCTGTCTCCTGAATCATCTTCAAGATCGCACTTTCGGTCGCCGGAACGGTAGACGCGCCCTGCCTTACATAGACGCCCTCGGGTCTGATGCCTTTTCCGGCAAGGTAGTATGGGCGGGCGGTACCCCTCTGAACCTTGACAGCGACCACCATCTTGCCCTCGATCTCCTTTGCTTCGCAAAGCACAAACATTGTGACATCCGGCTTGATTGAGTCTCTGACTGCGTTTGTTGCTTTTAGCATAATCTCGTCGGCATTATCTACGCCGACGGCTGCTCCGTCGTTATCGACGCCGATCAGTATCTCTCCACCCTCCGTGTTGGCAAAGGAGATCACAATCTTCTTGATGTCCTCTGTGTATTTTCGCTTGAATTCCATCGTCAGGCTTTCTCTATTCAAGCAGACTCACCTCGCACGCATTCTAACCATATTATACGCATTCTAACCACATTTGCAAAGCATGATGATTCGAATCAGCCATAACTGAATAGAATGACTGAAAACGGCTACTGGGGCAACATAAGAACACAGCGTTGTGCCAGAACCTAGCTGCAGAGAGTCGAGCGCCATTGGCGACGAGTCTTTCCGTAAGGCCCATGGCGCGCGTTGGCATGCCAGAGCCAAGGACAGACTGCGCTGTTGGGGAGGCACATGACAAAGGCGTGAGAGTAGGTGAAGTGCCCCCGATCTTCAGGATTCGAAACGCGTAGTGAAACAAGGGAGGCTGTCTCCGGCCAGGAGTGCTCGATTGCACGATAAGTTGACAGGCAACACTTGTGCCCTGAAACGAGCACGGCTAAGTCAATATCACGCGCTGGGAGTCTGACATAATAGGAAAGACGACTAAGCTGTGCCTGGTCAAGTCGTGGCAGGTGTCTTTGCAGATTCCGGAGGAGTATGTCTGCACTACGGGATCTATGCAAGGAGGGTGGCAGAGTAATCCACCATTCTACCGTGACAGTGACCGACATGAGGAACAAAGACTGCCCGTCTTGCGCTATTGAGATAGGAAACAGGGGGCCAATAGCATGGTCAACACTGATTACGAGTATGAGAGAGAATGGTGGAATGCCAAAGCCCATAAAGAAGAGATTGATATGTTTGATGTATGACTCAATCGCTTTCATGCGTTCCTCTCTTGAATACATACGGACACCCTCATGTCTCTTTTGAATCCAAGATTTTGTCCTCAGTCCCCATAGCTTTGAGGAGATCACCGATGCTACAGTGGCAACGGTAGTTGGTGAGTTAATCAGAGACATGCCGAATGGATGCGATACCTAAACGGGTGATCTCTAGCAAGCAAAGGTAAATTTCGTACATCATAATACATTGTAGAAGGATACTGGCAGGACATGTGGAATGTGTGTCACCTAGAATCCCTTATAAATGTCAAAGAAATTCGGAGAGGGCCTTCTATGAGGTGTCTGTGCTTCATACGAGCGTCCTACTCTCCCGCCCCCCCCCGAAGGGCGGGCGCCATTGGCCCGGGGTCAAGTGCTAGTTGGCAATACTCAAAGGAGGCGATGCAACGAAAGAGAGTTAGCGTGATGTCCCTGAGGAGCACTTTCACTCAGCGAGACGGTGATCGAAAGGGCAAGAACCTTATTCCCTATCAGATCATATCGAGGGGGACAAGATTCATGAAAACGAACACCCGGAATCAGATACGCTTTCTGATTGTGCTTGTTGTGGTTATCGCCTGCTCAGCGTTGATTGCAAATCGCATTGAAAGGGCGAACGGCAGGGTCAACATCTCCATTATCAAGATAGTAGACCCCAACGGCGAGATCATCGCCGCGAAGCTGTTCCATCCGATCAATGCTACCCCCGAAACTCCGCAGCCTGCAATTCTGAATATGCATGGATACCAGAATGATAAGTATGTTCAGGACCCGTTCTCCATAGAACTCGCCAGGCGCGGCTTTGTGGTGCTGGCCCCGGATGCGCTTGGTCACGGTGATTCCGGGGGCGGGCTGGATGTAGCACGTATGTTCTCTGATCCAAAGTATGTTATGGGTAATGCAGATGCCCTTGCCTACCTTACCACGCTTCCTTTTGTGGATGCTGGCAACATCGGGGTTATGGGGCATTCGATGGGTGGCATGAACGCCATTAAACTGCCTCAGTACTTCACCGACAACATTCGAGCCATCAACCAGCAGGCGTCGTTCCCGGGGAGTCCTGAGCTTCCGAACATCCTGATTTCCCAAGCGCGTTACGATGAATTCGCGTTCTTCCGTGAAGATCAGCTACGCACTGAGGACCTCACTAGCAACCCGTCACGACTGGCGGCTCTCGGAATTGAGAATCCGATTGAATGGGATATCACGTACGGTTCTTTCCAAGATGGGACCGCGCGCAAGATGGCTTTCATCAATATGGATCACCACCTTCTGCCATTGACCAACAAGGCTGTAGCTGAAGCCGTCGACTGGATGCGTCTTGCGCTCAGGGATGGCGACGAGGGCAGCATGTGGATAGAACCCACCAAGCAGGTTTTCATGTGGAAGGAGCTTTTGGGGCTCGTAACACTCCTCGGAACCCTCGTTTCCATGATTCCTCTAACGAATCTGCTGCTGGCCAGCGCGTTTTTTGCTCCGGTAGCACAGCCCATGCCCAACTCCTATCATGCCTCCAAAGACAAGTGGTGGGTATTTGCGACCATCAACATGCTGATCGGGGGCATCTTGTATCCGCTCACTACGCAATACGGCGGTATCGGCGGCAAGGTTAATACCTGGATGCCTTTCATGAAGATGGAGATGGGCAATGGTGTAGCTGCCTTCTACCTGGTCAACGCTGTAGTAGCGATAGTGCTATTCAGCATTTGGTACAACAGCGAGAAGAAAAAGGGCATCACGATGTACGACATGGGCGTGTCGTTTGACAAGAAGGCAACCAGGATCGACTGGGGCATTATCGGCAGGACAGTACTTCTCGGCGCTATCTTATTCCTATGGATGTACCTTCTGGAGGGCTTCTTCCAGTGGGCGCTTGGGCAGGAATTCCGCTTTGCCTGGCCCTACATGCGACAGTTCAGTGAGCCACGCCGTGTAGGCTACTTCTTCCTGTATCTCATCCCCGCACTGCTTTTCTGGTTGGT
>DMOT01000114.1 GCA_003456765.1 Bacillota bacterium | reverse complement strand
CCTTCTCATCTGCCGTTCGATGCAGCATTTCCAGGAGGCCTACAGGTACGAGAAGCTATACGACTCTCAGAAGACCGCGCTTGAGAGAATAGGCTTGCAGGGCGATGCAATGACTGTCCGGGTATGTACGGATAATCCAATGATCGACAAGGACATTCAGCTGTTCAGAGATTGCATCAGTAAGGACGATGAACTGATAGGCGAGAGGCTGAGGGCTCTCTCTGCCATTCTGAAGGACATGGGCTACTAACTGCGTGTGGGGGGCGGAAATCGAGATGAAAACATCGAGCGAAAGAAAGAGAGAGCTTCGAGAGCAATACAAGCTGATGAGGCCCGATATGGGGATCTTCGCAGTCATCTGCAAGCCCAATTCCAGGTACTACCTGGAGACGACTGAGAATTTAAGGGGCGCAATGAATAGCACCGAGTTCAAGCTCAACGCCGGGATGCACCCGAAGAAAGCCCTGCAGAAGGATTGGAGCGAATTCGGATCTGAGGAATTCGAAATCCGCATTCTCGAGCAAATCGAACCTGATGACATGGACGAATCCAGGGCCGGCTACGAAGATGATCTGGCTTTGCTGAAAATCGTCTGGATTGAAAGGTTAACAGGAGAGAATATCGAACTCTACTGAACATGATCTTATACACCTTCGCGGCGTGGCCCTGGTGAGAGAGGACCATGCTGTGCCGTTGACGATTGGAGGGTCCAGGGGATCGGCGGCCTTGCCGCAAAGCGTTGACGTTATGCCACAGGTATAGCAGGAATTGTAATCTGCTCTTATTGGAGGTATGAGCATGGGTTACCAGGTGGATCTGAGACAGGATCGGTCTCGCAGATGGATGTTGGCCCTTACAGTAGTGCAGGCAGTCTTCTACTTGCTTGTCCTGCCATCCCTCTTGGTCAGGCTTTCGGGCAAGCTCGATGCTTCACTGCCGGCCATCCCGTATCCGGCTGTAAGTTCGGCGGCCGGGGCAATCCTCGTGCTCCTCAGCCTTTATGTGATGATTCGGGCGTTCCTTGTGCTTTCATATGTAGGCAAGGACTGGCCGGGAGGCCAGACGGCGTACATCGTAGACAAGGATGTCTATGAGTTCGTAAGGCACCCCCTTTTCTGGGGCTATACGCTGTTTTGGGCAGGTATTGGACTCTGGGGGCGTTCTCTTGGCCTCGTAATGCTCTCCTTTCTGCTTGGCTTGGCGTTCGCTGTATGGGCAGTAGTTGTTGAAGAGCCAAGGCTCCTCTCTGATTTCGGGGAATGCTATGAAGAGTACCGCAAACGGATTCCCGGGGCCATTCCCAACTGGAGTGCTTTTCGCTCTGGCGCTACGGAATTGCCTACAGTAGCCTTGCTGGTTGTGGCCTTGGCTCGTCTGCTTGGGGCGCTGATGTGGAATATCAGGGCAGTAGGCGTTGAGTACATACCGACTGAGGGCCCAGTAGTCTTCGCTTCCAATCATATGAGCATTGCTGATGCCCATGCCATAGCGTTCTTTGTGAACCGCCCCATCCACTATGTGACCGCTGACGAGGCCTTCAGGAACCCTTTTCTTGGGTGGTTCCTGCGTGCAAACGGGGCGATTCCCAAGAGAAAGTGGGGACGGGACATCGCGGCTATCCGTGGAATGAAGCGCCACCTCGATGCAGGCGAAGCTGTGGGAATATTCCCTCAAGGCCAGTACAACTGGGATGGCGGTGTGAATATTGTAAGCGATGAGGTCTACCGTCTCCTTCATTACCTGGGTGCGCCTGTCGTCCCGGTGACATCCAGAGGAGCTCATGAATCTTGGCCGGCCTGGTCTGCGTGGCCAGCGCTGTGCGACTGGGAAGTCCGGTTCTTCCCGACGGTAGACCCTGAAGACTATGAATGCGTGACCGAGTTCAGAGAGGCAATTGAGTCCAAGATGTTCTCCATCGCCGGCCTGCCGCCTGTTCCCAGGCGAGGACTGGCTTCGCACAAGGGGATTACGATTGTGGCATGGGGCTGTGTCGAATGCGGAGGAGCAGCAACGCTTGTGGAAACCTCTTCAGGGCTGGAGTGCTCCAAGTGTGGCGCCAGCTGGACTGTCACGCGCGATCTCAGGATTGTGAATGAGAAGACCGGACTTGGCATGACAGAGAGCGAGTACAGGTCGGCCTTGATTCAGAAGCTGCAGAGTGGCGAAATGGAGGATGCGCCTGACGGCGTTTTCAACCTGTCGCGTACTGCCGGGGCGTACCGATTGGGGTTGTCGTCCGACACTGAAGATCTGGGTGTAGGGACGCTGAGTCTGGACAACAGCGGTCTCACGTTCAGCTATTATGACGGTACGGCAAGAATACCGATTGAAGACATTAGCTTCACTTTCCTAGACGCTGACGGCCATCTGGTTGTGTCAGAGCCCGGCGGCGCCTACGAACTTGACATCCACGATGATTCAACTCTGCGCTGGGAGGACTACTTGATGGCAGCACGAGGGTTGACTACGCGGAGGTGGCCTACGGCTGAGGAGATTAGGGCTCGGTCGAGGAGGCGGAGTATGCAAGGCGCGAGATGAAGGAGTGCCGCAAATCTCTCCGCCCGCGGGCGCGTAGCCGTTGATATGCATCAAGCGTCTTCGCTGGAATGCACGTGCAGGGGGTGCCTGATCTGGATCTCGGCGCCCCGTTCATCACTTTCGCATGCTTTCCGAGCTGTCGGAGGTATGTTCGCTTTTCCCGGCAAGTGTGTTTTGGGCCGAGGACGCATACGCCGATCTACTGGCAGAAGCCCGATAGAAGGGAGTTGAGTTGACCTCAGGTCCCCTTTTGCACTAGTGCTGCGCCAGAAAATCGGCCAGTTCAAACTGGATGCTCTCAATTCTGCCGAGGTTTTGCACTTGGCGAATGGTTATGCCAAGCCCGGAGGCGACCTTTTGATAAAGGCGATAGGCACTCTCGCGCTTCACTCTTATCTGGCGAGGCCTCACTTTGGTTTGCTCCACGATATTGATCAGCTGATCAACAAATGCTTGTTTGTA
>DMOT01000007.1 GCA_003456765.1 Bacillota bacterium | reverse complement strand
AGTTTCACGGCCCCGGTATTCCCGGGGCAGGGGCGGACAACCCCCCGGGGGGCCGGGGGCAAACCATGGGGGGGGGTTTACCACGACAGAAGAAACGGGTTCTTGCCCGGGGTCAAAATGGGGGGCGGAACCCCGCCGGGGTTCCCTCCCCGCCCCGCCAGCGCCACGCGACCTGGACTTGCCCGAATCTTTCGCGGCACGGGCCCGGACGGCATCCCGCTGCCGCTTCTGCCCTCCAGCCGTCCGAGTCTGCGATCCTCCGCGTCTCTTGCGCGCCTTGGAATTCCTGCGATTCTGCATCGACTTATCACCTCAGTAGGTATGGCACGGCTCGTAACTTGCTCCATCTCTGAACACAAGCCTGGTCCGCCATCTTGAGTATACAGGTTCCCGGTGTGCAGGACAATCAATCCAGTAACATTCGACAGCCCCTACGCATGATCAGTTCAGCGCTTGCATCTAGTACGCCCCACTCTGGCCCCGGCTATTCTGAACCTGCAAACCGAAAGCCTCTTTTGTACCGCCCTGGCCCTTTCCTGACTTGCTTGTGGGAGGACTTGGCTTTCTCCTGCAGAATTGTTTTGTGAGGGGTATGGAAGCTGTGCAGGCAAAGCCTGTCCCGGAGTGGAGGTAGTAAGTATGGACCCAAGGGTCGAGAGACTGGCTGAGATTCTTGTAGGCTACTCCGTCGATGTAACGAGTGGCGATGTTGTAATGATCAGCGCAGATCCTGACGGTTTGGCGCTGGTGCAGGAGGTGTACAGAAAAGTCCTGCAGCGGGGAGGATATCCCAGGCTAAAGATGTCGGTGCCTGGGGCAGCGCGGATCTACTATGAGGAAGCCTCTGACGAGCAGCTCGGGACATTGCTGCCAATTGAGTTGGCAGAGTACGAAGCTTCAGATTGCCTGATCAGCGTATCTGCGCCTGCCAACCTGTCGGAAATGGCAAATGTAAACCCTGCGAAATTGTCGAAAAGGCAGCGAGCCGCGCAGCCCATATCTGATTGGGTGATGAAGAGCAATGTCAGGTGGTGCGGCTGCAATTTCCCGTGCAATGCCCTTGCCCAGAAGGCCGAGATGTCGCTTGCGGAATACGAGCAGTTTGTGTTCGGGGCCACAAACGTTGATTGGCCGGAGATCTCCCGGAAGCAGGAGGAGATTGTCTCGCTTTTCAGCGAAGGCCGCGAGGTGCGGATCGTCGGGGAAGGAACTGATCTCAAGTTCTCCATAGCCGGCAGGCCAGGCATTAACTGTGATGGACACTACAACATGCCCGACGGGGAGGTCTTCTTCTCTCCTCGTGAGGACTCGGCTGAAGGCCACATTACCTTCAGCTTTCCCGGCATCTACATGGGCCGCGAGGTTGAAGGGATCCGCCTTCAGTTTTCCGGAGGCAGAGTTGTGGAAGCCCATGCTGACAAAAACAAAGAGTTCCTCCTGGAGATGCTCAACACCGACCCCGGCGCAAAATACATCGGGGAGTTCGGCATAGGAACGAACCCGGGGATAACCAGGTTCACTCGCGACATTCTCTTCGACGAGAAGATCGGCGGGACTGTCCACATAGCCCTGGGCCAGTCGTACCCGGAGGCCAGGGGAACCAACGAATCGGCAATTCACTGGGACATGATCGCAGACCTTCGAGAGGGCGGCGAGATCCACCTGGACGGTGTTGTAGTTCAGCGCAACGGAATCTTCCTCAAATAGGGCAAACGGGGCCTAACATAGCATGATACAGGGCCTCGGCAAGCTTTGGAATGCCTGCCGGGGCCCTGTTTCAATCATGTGTTCCGCATGTTTCGCATGCACCGTTTGCTTTGCCCCGTCATCCTCCAGCCATTGGCGTGAGGAGGATAATCGTCTCTCCCTTGCACAGCTCATGCGAGAGGGGCACAGATGCGCCTCCGGCCACGACTCGCATTATCAGCTCTTTCTTGATGCCTTTTGCCGCAAGCATGTCAGCTACTCGCTCTCCGGGAGTGAATTCGTATTCGAACTCCTCCCTGGGATCGGGAAAGTATTCCCTGGCATGCCCGTGCACTACGACTTTCACTTTCACGTCTTCTGCCAGCTCCCGTTCGTAAGGCCAGGCCGGGCGGCCTGCCGACTGCCGCCGCAAGCTGAATCCGGCCTACAGAATCTTCGCCGACTCGAGGTCATGTATGCACTTCTCCAAACCAAGCTCCTCCAAGGTCTCTCGGGTGGGGGTCCCGTTTTCGTCCCATCCGCGGAGCTCGTAGTAATCGTCGAGCATCTCATCGAGCTGTTCTTTCTTTATCAGCTTGCCCTTAGCGGGCCCTGTGGGGATGGGCTCTTCATAGAACCTTGCAGGAGGATAATCAGCGGCCCTGCCGAAATCAGGCAGCTCCAGGAATGCCCTGGTCCGTGTCAGGTTCCACACCCTGTCGGTGGCATCATAGAGCTCTTTTTCTGTGATCTTTCGGCCTGTTACGGCCTCGAACATCACAGGGTAGTAGTCGAATTCGAATCCGATCTCTACCCACTGGAGCCGGCAACACCCTAATAGGTCGAAGGAAGGCCTTATCCGCTGGAGTTCGATGACCTTAGCGGCCTTGCCTTCAGTGTTTTCACGCCCTTTGGCCACGTCGTAAGTTATGGCCCAGGCCCGGTTGTGGTGCGCGCCTATGTCGCATGTCATGTAGGCCAGCATCATTGCCGGCGCCCATCTGGCCTCGTAACCGCTCCACTCCAGGCCCTTGACGTGGATAGCGTATTTCTCAGAACCCTGTCCAAACTCTTCGGATGCGGCCTTGACTCCATCCGCCAGAATGTCGCCGATGCCTTCGCGCCTTGCAATCTTCTCGGCCAGGTAGACGAAGGAGTCTATGTCTCCCCATTTCACGGGCCTGCCTATCTGCTCCTCTGTGATCACTCCGCGCTCTGCGCATTCCAGGGCAAATCCGATCACGTTGCCCCCTGATATGGTGTCAAGCCCAAGTTCGTCACAGACGTAGTTCGCATAGGCAACTTCCTCTATGGTCGAAAGCATGCAGTTGCCGCCGAGAAGAGCTACGGTCTCATACTCCGGCCCTTCCACATATGCCGACTTCTCTCCCACCGTTGTCCGGGAGTATTTGCCGCAAGGCGTCGGGCAGCAAAAACATCCCTTGTCAGTCAGCCATATGCGCTCTTTCAGGGCCTCGCCGCCAATCTCCTCATGCTCGTCAAAATACGTTGTGGAGAAGTTCTTCGTTGGAAAGGCTCCCACTTCGTTGACCCACGGGGTGACGCCCGGAGTGCCCAAAGGAGTCCATTCACGGAATCCGGGCTTCTCGAAGCAGCCGTAGAACATCTTCTTCCCGTATTCCAGAACTCCCTCGGGATCGGCAAGGGGCACCGACTGGCTTCCCCTCACTGCAATGGCCTTGACCTTCTTGGAGCCCATTACAGCTCCTATTCCGCACCTTCCTGCCTGGCGTCCGTAGTCATGGGATACGCAGGCGATGTTGACCATGTTCTCGCCCGCAGGGCCGATAACTGCAATCTGGAAGTCCTCGCCCAGATCGTCCTTGATCATCTTCTCGGCGACTGACGACCCCTTGCCCCAGTACTTCGATCCGTCGATTATCTCAACCCTGTCATCGTCTATGACTACGACTGATGGGCGGCTGCCCATGCCCTCAAGGATGATTGCGTCATATCCGGCGTATTTTATCTCTACTGCGAAATGGCCTCCCATGTTGGCATCTCCCATGATGCCGGTAGCGGGAGATTTTGCGCCGAACTGGACTTTCCCTGACGAAGGCATAAATACGCCCGACAATGGTCCAGGGGCCGCAACGACTTTGTTGTCGGGGCCCAGAGGATCTGCACCCACAGGAACTTCATCATAAAGAATCTTCTGGACGAATCCGCGGCCGCCTATGAAATCGCGGGCCATCTCCGGATCAGTCGGCTCCGAGTGAGCTGTGCCGTCCGTCAAGTTCACCCTGAGAATTTTCCCCATGTATCCTCCGCGCATCTTATCTGCCTCCTTCCCCAGAGTCTGAATCGTATATTGCGCCCGTCGGGCACACATCCACGCAGGCGCCGCATGAAATGCATTTCGATGGTACATCTTGGCCCTTGTGGACTATGATGACGCCATGGGGGCATGCCTCCACACATGCGTGGCACGCAATGCACACATCTTTGTCAATCCTGTAGACGCCGTCTGTTTCAGTAATGGCATCAACAGGGCAAACCGCTGCACATTCTCCGCACTGGGTGCAATGCTTGATTTCATACCTGCCCGGCGCCGGAAAGTGCGCTTCGATCGCCAAAAGGCCCATTTTGGGGTTGTTTTCGCCAAATACCGATAGCGAACACGCAAGTTGGCACACCCTGCACCCCGAACAGAGTGCGTGTTTGGCCGCAAGCTTCATCAAGTACGCCTCCCCCGCAAACTCGAATGTTGGCACGACTATTGCCACCAATTAACTACTACATTCATTGCTGAATACCTCTTATCAGTCGCGCAAGCCTACTGAAATAGCGGCGTCCTGCAATATGCGGGCCGACTGCTGGAAGCTTTCGCATTCTTCCTGTGTAAGGGGGATATGGAGTAGGCGATCGATCCCTGCGCGGTTAACCACTGCAGGCAATGAAAGACATATGTTGTCGGCTCCGCAGAAGCCGTCAATCAGGCAGGAGACTGTCATTACGGCGTTCTCATCGCGAAGTATGGCGCGGGTAACTGCGGCAAGGGCTAACGCTATTGCGTAGTACGTGGCGCCTTTTCGCTCTATCACTGCGTACGCCGCATCGCGCACCTCCTCGAAGATGCGCGTTCTGATAGACATGTCGCACGCTCTTCCGCATACAGGGCAGTATTCGTCCAACCGAAGCCCTGCAATGTTCGCGGTGCTCCACAGCGGCACCTCCGAGTCTCCATGCTCGCCTATGATGTATGCGTGGACGTTTCCCGGCGCAACCTTGCAGTGTTTGCCGATGAGCTGCCTGAACCTGGCGCTGTCGAGAAGGGTGCCCGAGCCTATAACATGGTTGTCAGGAAATCCAGACAACATGATGGCTGCATACGTCATGAGATCTACAGGGTTGGTCACTACCAGGATTATTGAATCTGGGCTTGCCGCAGCGGCTTTGGGGACTATGTCCTGGAATACCTCCACGTTTCGCCTGGCAAGATCGAGCCTGGTTTCGCCAGGTTTCTGCGCCGCCCCTGCCGTTATCACTACAATGTCCGAATGGGAAGTGGCCTCCCAGTCCCCGCTTCGGATCACAACAGGAGGCACGAAGGGCGCCCCGTGCGACAGGTCCATAGCTTCCCCCTCGGCCCGGGACGTGCGGGCATCGAGCAGTACTATCTCTGAGGCGGTCCCGCTCATCATCAAGGTGTAGGCGTATGTGGATCCCACGAGACCGGCGCCTATGACAGATACTTTGTTGCGACGCTTCACATGGATGCGGTGCTTCATTATGGACTCGCTCCTTCGAAGTATTCAGGAGTATGCTCCCCAGCGGGAGGAATAAGTAAGCGCCCGCCCCGCCTGAAAGCGGAGAGGGCGCCGACGCTCGTATGAATTACCCGCTACTTATCGGGCTTTTCCTGTGGCTTCTCCATTTCAATGGTTTCCATGGTGTAGTGGGCGCCTCTCTTTGGCATGGGAAAGCCAAACGGCCCGACTTCCACATAACCATTTTTGCTGACTGTAACGTCGTACATGTCGCACTTGAGCTTCACCGGAGTGGCCCAATACCCTTTCTGGTCAGTGACGCAGTTAAGGCCGTAATCGGGATTGGACACCGACTTGAGTGACACAGTCGCCCCGGGAACGGGGACGCCGTCCACGCGCTCCACCACACGGCCGCCGGCAGTGGCCCATCCTCCAAAATACAGGGTACATCCGCTTAACACTACACACATAATCACCAGGGCTGTGGCGAGCAAAGCGCGCTTCATACTCTTACGCCTCCGTAATTCGAAATTGCAGGCAAGATTTCGTCACAAGG
>DMOT01000008.1 GCA_003456765.1 Bacillota bacterium | reverse complement strand
CAAGCGGTTGCGGAGATTGCAGGGGCGCAGAAGGTGACTCCGGCCACAGTTCGATTCGTGGACATTGCGGGACTCGTTCGCGGAGCTAGCAGGGGGGAAGGTTTGGGAAACAAGTTCCTTTCCCATGTCCGCGAGGTGGATGCTGTCGTACATGTGGTGAGGTGCTTCTTTGATCCCAATGTATCGCATGTCTACAATCAGCTGGATCCTGTGCGAGATGTGGAGATAATAGAGACAGAGCTCATACTGGCTGACCTGGAGACTGTGGGAAGGCGCATTGACAAAACGCAACCGCTCCTCAAAACAGGCGATAAGCGGGCCAGATTCGAGATGGAGGTATTGACCTGTCTAGAGCAGCATCTCGAATCCGGATTGCCGGCGCGGGAAGCGGAGTTGGATGCTGAGGAACGCGCTCTCGTGGATGAGCTCTTCTTGCTCACAACGAAGCCTACGATGTTCGTTGCCAATCTGTCAGAAGAATGCGTGGAAGAACTGGGCCAGCTTTGGCCCGCGGATCTGGTTCCCGGTGTAAACTCAGGCTCTCCAGAGGGGGGCGGTGCGGCGGATCACGGCGTAGGCGCCAACGGTGATGTCCGCGCTCTCCTTAAGGCAATGAGCGCTGCTGCCCACGGCGTTCCGGTCGTTCCCGTATGTGCAGAGCTCGAACGGCAGCTTAGCGAGTTGGAGCCGGACGATGCCCGGGATTACATGGAGTCTTTGGGGCTAGCCCGCTCAGCCCTTGATAATCTGGTTGCTGTTGGCCACAGGATCTTAGATCTCATCACATTTTTCACGATAAAGGGCCCTGAAACCAGGGCATGGAATGTTGTGTCCGGAACGACGGCACCGAAGGCTGCGGGAAAGGTGCATTCAGATATGGAACGTGGGTTTATCAGGGCGGAAGTGATTCAATGGGATGAGCTCCTTAGGGAGGGATCTTTCGTTGCAGCGCGCGAGCATGGCCGCGTCAGAATAGAGGGGAAGGAATATGCCATGCAGGACGGGGATGTGGTTCTCTTCCGTTTCAATGTTTGACTGGGGTGAGCCCGGTAGGTTGGCCTTTTTCACCCGCACGGCGGGTTGCGCCTGACTTGCGTGGATGTTATAATTCATTTCGCAATCCCTGCTCCGCGTGGAACGCGGGGCCGACAGTCCGAGGGGAGGTGAAGTCAGTGCGCGCTTATGAGAGCATGTTCGTTATTGCTCCGACAGTGCCCGAGGAAGAGATCGACGCCTTCATTGACAGGTTCGCTCAGCTAATAGTGAACAAGGGAGGCGAGATCACAGAGATCGACCGAATGGGCAGGCGCCGGCTGGCGTACGAAATAAAGGATTTCACGGAAGGATACTACGTGATACTTTATTTCAACGCTGAGCCTGATGCAGTCGTTGAGCTGGAGCGTGTGTATAAGATCACAGATAATATACTGCGCTCTATGGTTGTTCGAAAGGACGTCTAATTCCTTGCCGGGCTGCAAATATCAAGGCAGGGTGGTGTAATCATGAACAAGGTCGTGCTAGTGGGACGTCTAACCCATGATCCCGAATTGCGATTCACTCAGAATGGCATAGCTGTCACCAGGTTTTCGCTGGCTATTGACAGGCCTTTTACGAACCAGCAAGGAGAGCGTGAAACTGATTTCCTTGATGTGGTGGTCTGGCGCAGGCAAGCGGAGAACGTGGCAGCATATCTGAGAAAAGGCAGTCTCGCCGCTGTAGATGGCCGTGTGCAAGTTCGTAGCTACGAAACGCCCGAGGGCCAGAGGCGGAGAGTATGGGAAGTAGTCGCTGACAGAGTTGAGTTCCTTGACCGAAGGGCTGACGCAGGTTCGCAGATGTCTCAGGGCGGAGCGGATCGCATCCAGTCAGATCCTAACGGGTATGAGGACGACGTTCCAGTCTCTGAAGAACCTGGGACTTTCGGGGAACAGGTAGACCCGGACATGGGCTTCTAACGACAACACCACTGCCTGAATCAGTGGAGGTACCATATAAGTGAGACGAGAAAGAGGGCGCAAGTCCAGAAGGCGAGTCTGTTCCTTCTGTGTCGACAAAATCCAGGATATAGATTACAAAGACACGGCCAGGCTGCGGAGATACATCAATGAACGCGGCAAGATCGTTCCGCGTCGGATCTCCGGAAACTGCGCTAAGCACCAGCGCCAGGTTACACTGGCTATAAAGCGTGCGAGGCAAGTGGCTCTGATGCCGTATTCGGTGGACTAATCCAGTCGGGATGGAACTTAGGCTATAGCTAATTGGAAAACTCTTTGGCGGCGGCAGCCCCAAGGAGTTTTCTTGCACATGTGCCCCTGTGTTTTACGTTAGAATGGATGAGTGGGGGCAGGAGGATTTCGCTTCTGGAATCGAGAACGAACGAATGCGGTACGCAGACGCCACTTGGTTGTGGGGAGGGGTAGGAATGCCATACCCGAGGTACACCGATATCGCCTGCAGTGTCAAAACCATCGACTGGCTTGAGGCCGAGATACTTGGAAGCATCGCATCGTTGTATCGTTCCCTGGCGCGGGCGGATGAAGATCCGCGCGTGGCCGATCTTGCCAACGCTATCATTGGTTGTTACCTGTTGGCCAAAAGGCTTGGGATCAGCTATGCTGAGCTGGATGAGCAGATCAACGGCAATATTCGGGAGAACATTGAGAGCGGGCATGAGATTGAAAGGTGGTACGGAGACTTCAGCGCTTTGGCCAATCACAGGAAGGGGCGTTCCATTTGAGTTCATCTCGGAATCACAATGTGCGGGCGCTTACTGAAGGGGCGCTGCTTGCTGCACTGACAATAGTGCTTTATGTTGCCGATGTCTATACTCGAATACTCGTTTATGTGGTTCCCGTACCCATTGCAATTCTCGTTGTGAGGCATAATCTCCGTACAGGCCTGATGGCTGCGGCAGTCTCCGCCCTTGGCGTGGGACTTATCCTGGGGCCAATCGATTCCGTAATCGTTTTTGTGCGCGTCGCCACGCTCGGGCTCACACTCGGAGTGTGTCTGGCAAAGATGTTGCCGTGGCCGCGAACCATAGGCATTGCCACAATTGCTTCGCTTGCGCAGGTAGTGATCGACTTCATGCTGGCTGCAGCGTTGGCCAAGCTTTCGCCGTCTGCCTTGTTAGCCCGGATCATTGATGAGTTCACGGTGGCGGGAGAGCAGGCTGTACAGATCTATGAGAAGATAGGGATGGGTGAAGCATCGCTGACGCTGGCGAGGCAATCCATGGAGCTAATGGGCAATTGGCTCAGATTGTTTCTCCCCGTCATCGTCCTGGGCACAGCAGTACTGGGCGCATTGATCGTAGCGTCTATCGCTCGCTGGGTGCTTCTGCGAATGAAACAAAGGGTAGTGCCAGCTCCTCCCTTTGCCCACTGGCAGCTTGGGTGGCAGTGGATTTGGGGCCTTATCGCAGGAATCATCCTTTTGTACGTCGGGCAATGGATGGATATAGAGTCTATCAGTGCTGTTGGAAGAAATGTGACTATGGGGTTTACCTTGCTCTATACTGTACAGGGGATCGCGATTATCTGGCACTTCTTCGTCAAACGCAAGCTTCCCAAGTT
>DMOT01000308.1 GCA_003456765.1 Bacillota bacterium | reverse complement strand
GATTATCCTCAATGTATCCATCGCGGCCACCTCGCGCGTCGTAATTCTTGTACAGCGACACCAGGACTAACCGCCAACAACTCTGATCTCGGGAACGAGCTCTACCCCGAATTTGTCGTATACACTCCGCCTCACTACATTCATCAGTATTAGCACGTCTCGTGCAGTTGCATCGCCTACGTTCACTATAAAATTGGCATGAACGTGGGATACTTCGGCGCCGCCTACGCGCAGCCCCTTGAGGCCCGCGCCGTCAATATACCGGCCCGCCCCTCTCCCGGATGGATTCTGGAACACACATCCTGCGCTAGGAAGATGGAGCGGCTGCTTTATCTTGCGATCTTTCATGTATTCGCTCATCTGGCGACGTATTTCTTCCGGGTTGCCCCGTTCCAACTGGAGCATTGCCTCGCAGGCAACCAGGTCTCCATGGGAAAGGCGGCTTGACCTTTGAGCAAACTGCATTTCTTCACATGTTTTTACCGAAATAGACCCATCGAGCAGTAACGTCGTTACTTCGCGAACTACATCGCCAACCGTGTGGCTGTATGCTCCAGCATTCATGGCCATTGCCCCGCCAAACGAACCCGGTATTCCCACAGCCCACTCAAGCCCGGCAAGGCCTCGGTCAGCGCACGCTCTTGCCAGAGCCGGCAGGCTCACGCCTGCCATGGCATGCACACGGTCGCCATCGAACCTCACATCGTCAAGGCCCGGACCGATCCTCACTACCACCCCGCGAATCCCCTCATCGGCAACGAGCAGGTTTGTTCCGTTGCCAAGGACGAACACGGGCAATCCCTCGTTCCAGCCCCATCGCAATACAGCAGACAGACTCCTCATGTCATGAGGTTCCGCAAGCACGTCGGCTGGACCACCGATCTGAAACGACGTATATTTCCTCATTGGCTCGTTCAGCGCGATTCTCCCGTTGAACGATTTTGCAAGCTGCCTTGCCTGTTCATCGGTGACCATGCTCGTCATCGAGTTTCCACCGCCCATCATGCGATAGCCTGGAGCTTGCATCTTCAAGAGCAAGCTCTTCAGCAAAGCGCCGTGACGATCTATAGATGTCGCCCGCCCCCATGGTGACAACTGTGTCGCCAGGGCCGGTTGAGTTCCTAAGGAAGTCGTCCAGAGCATCCTTGTCGGCAAGGTAGGTTACTGGCCTTCCCTCGTATGCCGCGATCCTCTCTGCAAGGTCACGTCCGGAAACTCCCGGTATAGGCGACTCGCCCGTGCCTTCGTAGTAGATATCGGTAATAGCTACAACATCGGCAAGACTGAACGACCGGACAAACTCATCGCGAAGGTACTTCGTCCTCGTGTAGCGCTGCGGTTGAAATACGACCACAAGCCGTCCCTCGGCCACCTTTCGCAAAGCGGCAAGCGTTGCCCTGATTTCCACAGGGTGGTGCGCATAATCGTCGACCAGAGTCATGTCAGCCGTCTTGGCCAGCACTTCGCATCTGCGCTCCGCCCCTCTGTAACCTGCAAGCCCTCTACTTATGACCGGGAAGTCTATCCCAAGCTGATCACAGACTGCAACGGCAGCTATGGCATTATTCATGTTATGCGTACCAGGAGCAGAAAGCTCAATCTGACCCAGGCATGTTCCGCCATGCATCACAGAGAAGCGTGATCCGAAGCCAAGCTGACTGTAGTCTGCGGCCGCGTAATCGGCCTCCGAAGAGATGCCGTAGTAGACAATACGCCGTTCAAGTCCCCGAGCCGCACGTAGGACGTTTTCGTCATCTGCGCATAGAACTGCAAACCCATTCGGTTTGATCCGACGAAGAAATTTGACAAAGCCCTCCATTATTCCTTCGAACGTTTCATAATAGTCTCGATGATCATCATCAATGTTCGTGACGACGGCGATCTCCGGATCAAGCTTGAGGAAGGATCCGTAAGCTTCATCCGCTTCCACTACCATGAACTCGCCGCTGCCGGCCTTGCCTCCACTGGGAGTCCAGGGCAAGCCTGCTCCTACCGCTACTGTGGGATCGAGGCCGGCCTCGTTCAGTATGACCGCTATCATTCCGCTGGTCGTAGTCTTGCCATGCGTTCCGGTTACGGCAATGCCGCGCAGCGGCCGCATGATATCGCCCAGAAGCTCCGCCCTTGACACAATCCTCGCGCCTCGTTCCCGCGCAGCTCGAAGTTCAGGGTCATCTCCGGGCACTGCTGCTGAAACTACCACCAGATCGACGCCTTCAACATATGATGGATCATGCCCCTGATATACGTCGGCGCCAAGAGCTGCCAAATCCTCCAAGTGGGGAGAGTAGCGTATGTCGGAACCGCTCACCTGCGCCCCGTGGCCAATGAGTATTCTGGCAAGCGGACTCATACCGCTGCCGCCTATACCTATGAAATGAACACGCGTTGCACCACCCATGTGACCCGCACCTTTCCCGCAACGCCACGCTTGCTGCGGACGATGCTATTGTATGCCTTATGCCCTCTCGGAGAGCATGTCCTACCCGCATGACACATCATGCTGCCATGTTAGTTCATGTACCAAACGAGCCCATTCCCATGCTCCCGAGCAGATGATCCAGTCTCTATCATGCCTTGCTTGACACCCCTTGGGCGGCCCTGACCACACAATCTGCCACTTTTCGGACAGCATCGGGCTGTCCCACGCCTCTCGCAGCCTCTGCCATGTCTCGAAGCGCCGACGCTCGCGAAAGAAGCGAACCTATTTCAGACTCAAGGACTGCCGGATCCAGGTCGCCATCGAGTATCACCCTGGCAGCACCCCGCGCCTCCATGGCGCGGGCATTCTTCTCCTGCACATTGTCGGGCACATGCGGATGAGGAATAAGCAGCGCAGGAACGCCCCTGGCCGCAAGCTCCGCAATGGTTATCGCCCCTGCACGGCAAATCACCAGGTCAGCGCAGGCGAGTGCCTGCGGCATATTGTAAATGTATGGCATAATAATAATGTCCCCACTATCTGACCTGCCTATTCCGTCAGAGGAAATAGTTGCCCGAAGGCCTACCCTGGCAGCCAGGTCCATGGATTCCTCAAACTTGTCGCTCCCTGTGGCCAACATGAACTGCGCCTTGTGCTGAGCTGCAAGCGATGGAAGAGCACCGATGAACGCAGTATTTATCTTGCGGGCACCCTGGCTTCCCCCGAACGCCAACACAGTCGGGTGCCGCGGATCGAGCCCGAATGATGCTGCAGATTCTTCCCGCTCGGCTGTCATTATCTCCGGGCGAATCGGGTTCCCGGTAAGAACTGAACGCTCCGGACGGGCAAGGTACTTCTTCGATTCGTCCCAGCTAAGAGCTACCGTTTTGGCCCATCTCGAAAGAAGCCTGTTCGTGGCGCCGGGAACCACGTTTTGTTCATGTATGACGACCGGCACGCCCATCATCGCTGCGGCGAGCATCACCGGACCGGAGGCGTAGCCCCCTGTACCCACGGCCACGTTCGGCCTGAACTTACGCACTATGGCGATTGACTGGAAGAGGCCTGCCACCGCCCTTCCCGCCGTAGCCACTGTATCCAGGGAGAGCTTCCTCTCAAACCCTGAGACTGTGATGGCCCTAAACTCAAAGCCAACCTTTGGCACGAGATCGCCCTCGAGGCCGCGCCTTCCCCCCACAAATAGGATCTCGGCATCGGGGAATCTTGCAAGCAACTCCCTGCCGATAGAAAGCGCAGGATATATGTGGCCCCCTGTGCCGCCGCCTGCAAGCAAAAATCTCTTCCGCGTAATCTTCTTTCCCTTCAACGAGCAACCTCCCCCGGCCCCGCAAACCCTCTTCTATCGCTGATTAACGTGCTTCGACACATTGAGCAGTATTCCTATCCCGGCCAACATGGGTACAAGAGATGACCCGCCGGAGCTTATCAGGGGCAGCGTGATACCTGTAATGGGCATGATGCCTGATACAACAGCTATGTTCATGATCGCCTGAAGCGTAACCATTATGGTGATGCCTGCTGCAAGAAGTGATCCAAAGGGGTCAGGGGCACTGAGCGATGTTCTGAAGCCCCGCCAGCCAAATACGATGTACAGAAGGACCACTGAAGCGGCTCCCAGAAAGCCCAGCTCCTCTCCAATGACGGCAAAGATGAAGTCGGTATGCTGCTCCGGAAGATAGTGAAACTTCTGCCTTGAAAGCCCTAGCCCGACTCCTACAAGCCCGCCTGATCCCAGTGCGAGGAGAGACTGGATTATGTGGAACCCTGAGTCAAGCGGATCAGCCCACGGATCGAGGAATGAAGTAAGCCGTCGAAGCCTCACAGGGTCCTGTCTGGCGAAGAGGTATACGGTGGGGCCTGCAGCAGCCAGTGTGGCAACGAGCGCCGCCACATTCGATCCTCCCGCAAAGAGCATGAACCAACCGACCCCGGCAATCCCAATGGCAGTGCCCAGGTCGGGCTCTTTCAAAATAAGAAGAGAACAAGCCCCCGTAATCATCAGTGGCAAGGCAAAGCCGCGCCACAGGTTCTTCGTCCTCTCCTGGGATGCTGAAAGATACGAAGCCAGAAAGATGACTAGTGACAGCTTGGCGAACTCAGAAGGTTGCACTCTTATCGGCCCAACGCCAAGCCACCTTCTTGATCCCCCGACGAAAACCCCAACACCGGGCACAAGAACAAGGGCCAGCGCCGCCAGGGACACAACCATGAGAAGCCCTGATAGCCGGCCCCATACATGGTAATCGATATTCATGCAGATGATCATGGCTATGATTCCGATTATCCCCCAGAGGGACTGGCGCTTCAGATAGTAGTAGGGATCGCCAAGTTCACTGTAGGCCGTCACTGAGCTTGCGCTGAATACCATCACAATGCCAATGCTGAGCAATGCCAGCGTGGCGATGAAGAGAACTAGATCGGGAAGACCTCCGCGGTCGTTTGTCATGACTTATCACTCCGTGCGCCTAAAGCGCTGCAAATCCCAGGGCTGCAAGGAACGCAGCCACTATCCAAAATCTAACCACGATCTTCGGTTCAGGCACTCCCTTGAGCTCGAAATGGTGATGGATTGGAGCCATCCTGAAAACTCTCTTGCCAGTAAGCTTGAAGTATGCCACCTGGATAACATCGGACATGGCTTCAGCAACATACACTCCACCTATCACAAGCAATAGGAGCTCAGTCCGGGTGAGCACCGCCATTGAAGCGAGCGCCGCTCCCAGGGCAAGGGATCCAGTATCCCCCATGAAAATCGCTGCCGGGTAAGCGTTCCACCAGATGAATCCGAGGCAAGCCCCGCCTACAGCCCCTGCGAAGGCTCCTGCTTCACCATGGCCAACTGATGATGCTACAGCTACGTATGCAAACGAGGCTATCGCCATGGTTCCTG
>DMOT01000022.1 GCA_003456765.1 Bacillota bacterium | reverse complement strand
TAGCATACCAGGGCCGAGGCGTCGGCGAACTTCTAATGAGGCGGATACTGAAGGAAGGCGAAGCCCTCGGACTCGACTCGCTTCAACTGGAAGTTGTAGACCGGAATTTCAGAGCCATAGGGCTTTATGCCAAATTGGGGTTTGTGCCCATTCGTGTTCTGGGAGTATGGAAAAGGGATCGAATGCCCCACAGGAGTGGGTCAGGCACTAGCGGAATGAGGGATTTCGACATCAAGCGCGTGCCTTCGCTGTACGTGTTGCCGTTGGTCGACGGATTCAACGAGATACGTCCGTGCTGGCAGAACGAGCCGACGGCACTGGCCAAGTTCTACAGCAGATTGTCTTCATACGTAGCACGCGCGGGTTCTGACGAGATAGCCTATGCTCTGTACGTCGATACTTCCGAAGGCCTCTACATCGTGGATTTCGCCGCATCGCCCTCGCTGCACAAAGGCGTAAGGCAGGGGGCGTGTGAAGCACTTCTGGAGAAAATAGACCTGTACGTCCCAAGAAGAATGGCACGAGCTCATAACATCCCGGTGGAAGACTATCAAGGGCGAGTGTTGCGGTCGCTGGGATTTGAAATAGAGCTCAAGCAGCAGGAGATGGTGTTGTGCTTAAGGTAGCTTTCACGACATTTGTTACAGTATTCCTGGCAGAACTGGGTGACAAAACCCAGCTCGCTACCATGATGCTCGTTGCAGAAGGCAAGTCGCGTTGGGCTGTGTTCATAGGTTCAGCGTCGGCCCTTGTGCTATCCTCCCTCGTTGGAGTGCTTGCAGGAGCTTTCATAGGCAAGCACGTTCCTGCGATATGGGTGAGGATAGGCGCCGGGTCTGCCTTTATCATACTCGGCATTCTCCTTCTAATGGGCCGATTCTGATGTTCCCATAATACAAGGCAAGGAGGACCATGTTGACATGGAGTGCCGTAACCAGGTCTTAAGGTTTGTTTCGAGTATCTCGTTCCTGCTCATTCTTACTCTCGTGTTGCCGATGATTGCGGCTGCCGCGGCCGGTGCAGCAAGGCAGGCAGTTGCCCTCGCCGACGAGCAGTATTCCAGAAGGTGCGAGCCTGGAATGGTCGACACACTCATTGCAGGGCTGGAGGAAGCAAACAGGGCCACTCCCGGCGAGTGTGAGATACTCTGGCGGTTGTCGCGAGCGTATTGGTTCAAGTCTACTCGTGTGCCTGAGAATGATAAGAAGACCCGACTTGATCTGCTGAATAGGGGGAAGGCCTACGCTGAGGAGGCGACAGCATCCGATCCAAAGAGTGCGAACGCGTATTACTGGCTTGCTGCTTCAATAGCCCAAGCCGGGCAGATCAGAGGGATCCTTCAGAGCCTTGCCTCGGTCAAGCCTACGAAGGCAGCTTTGGACAAAGGCTTGGAGGTAGACCCCAGGCATGCAAGCTGCCACTATCTTATGGCAGAGCTTTATCTGCAGCTTCCTGGTGCTCCGCTATCCATAGGCGACAAGAAGAAGGCTGTAGAGGAAGCGAGCCTGGCGGTGAAGTACGACCCTGGCGAATCATGCCATCACCTGGTGCTAGGGCGAGCGTTGATAGCAACAAAACAATATGATGAGGCCAGAGCTGCTCTAAACAGGCTCATTGAAATGGAACCCAGCAAAGAGGATCCGGAAGGGTTCAATAAGGATCAGGACGCAGCTCGCGAAGAGCTCAAGTCGATTGCGCGAAAGTAAGTGCCTGACATGAGGGATTGGCCTATTGAAGGTTGGTGACTTAGGAACGAAGATTGCATTTTGCTCACTTGGATGCTCCAAGAATCTTGTGGATACTGAGGTAATGATTGGCTTGCTGCGTGATGCCGGAATGGAGATAGTCTCTGACGTGCACCGTGCAGACGTCGTAGTCGTAAATACGTGCAGCTTCATTGCTGATGCAGCCCAGGAGTCCGTAGACGCCATACTGGACTACGCGGATTTGCGCGCAGAAGGGAAGCTGCGCGCCCTTCTCGTTGCAGGCTGCCTGCCGCAGAGGTACGGCGTGGAATTGATGAAGGAGATTCCTGAGGTTGACGGGATCATAGGCACAGGCCAGTTTGACCGGTGCGCGGAGGCGATTGCCGAAGCGCTTGATGGCCGACGTCCCGTGTTCCTTGAGAATCCGGGGTACCTGCCGCCTGAGCGTGCCCCACGAGTCGTCACTACTCCTGCGCACTACGCCTACCTTAAGGTCGGCGAAGGGTGTGTGAACAGGTGCGCTTACTGCATCATTCCATCCCTCCGCGGGCCCGTGCGCAGTCGCCCGGTCGAGGCCGTGGTCGGAGAGGCTGAAGAGCTTGCCCGAGGCGGCATGCGTGAAGCGATAGTCATCGCTCAGGATACGACGATGTACGGGGCCGACCTTTACGAAGCACCATCACTGGCAAAGCTCTTGCGGGAGCTTACCGGGGTGGAAGGGCTCGAGTGGATTAGGATCATGTATGCCTATCCGTCCAGGATAGATACGGAACTTGTGGAGGTTATCGCCTCGGCCCCGAAGATTGTGAAATACCTGGACTTGCCGATGCAGCATGGCTCAGACAGGTTGCTCCGGGCAATGAATAGACACGCCTCCCGCGACCAGATGATTCAAGTCGTAGAGGAACTAAGGAAGCAGATACCCGGAATAGTGATACGCACCTCCCTAATCGTTGGATTTCCCGGGGAAACAGACGATGATTTCGACGAACTGCTCGATTTCATAAGAATCGTCAAGCCAGAGAGGGCCGGGGTGTTCAAGTTCTCCCGTGAAGAGGGAACCCCAGCCTACGACATGCCCGACCAGGTTCCCGAGGAAGTGGCCGCCATGCGTTGGAAGATGACAATGGAGGTCTTGAGGGAGATTTCCCGCAAGTATGGCCAGTCGAGAGTAGGGAGCCTTGTTCGAGCAATTGTGGACGGACCTTCCGACGAATCTGAACTCGTTGTCGAGGCGCGCTCGTTTGCAGAGGCACCTGATGTTGACGGGAAGATATACATAGGCGATGCCACGTTGCGGCCGGGGCAATTCGTAGATGTCAGGATAGACGATGCAAGCGACTACGACCTTGCTGGAAGCTTGGAATAATGCCGCCGCCCGCACACACCTGAGTCGCCGTTGCTTGCAGGGCGCGAGTGCCCCGTCTAAGCGTGACAGCCAAGACATCTGCCGTTCCTCGGGCACAGGTTGTCCCGGGGGACAGCAGGATGTTTGCTCTGACTTCATTTCTGTAGATCGGGATGACCCACGAGCGGGCCAGTTTCGACGGCAAGTGACCCGCCAACGGGCCATTTCTGCGAATATCGACCCGCTCGTGGGTCAATCGGGCCGCCGAACCTCCTGTTCCGCGTAGAGCCAAGCACTTCCAAATAACGTCAGCACATGTAGCTGGGAACATCAGTAGCGATGCCGCCGCATCGCTTTCGTTTTCACATCGCCAGATCCAGGTGACCCGCTGGTGAGTCAATTCTGGAGCAAACGACCCACCTATGAGCCATTTTGCAAAATATTGGCCTACTGCTGGGTCAGTCAGGCGACCAAGCCACCATTTTCACTGCAGCCCCAATATCACCAAGGAATGGCAACCGCTGTA
>DMOT01000313.1 GCA_003456765.1 Bacillota bacterium | reverse complement strand
CTTCACCCCTGATCAGAGTATTCGATCATTGCCCCGGGGCCGCTGCCTGGCTATCGCCCTGGCGCAATCTGTCTGTAAAGCGACACATACTCATCCCGAGACCGTCCCCAGGAGTAGTCTGCCGTCATGCAGCGAACGCGCATCGCCAGATAAGCCTCGGGATCATGGTACACGGCCAATGCCCTCTCCATGGCGGCGTGCAACTCCCGTGCTGAATACTCCCAGAACACGAAGCCGGTCACAGGTTCCGTTACAGTGTCGCGCAGACCGCCCACGGCTCTGACTATCGGGATAGCTCCGTATCTCATGGCAATCAGCTGGCCCAGCCCGCATGGCTCGAATTTCGAAGGCATCAGGAAGAAATCCGCGCCCGCGTAGATCTCGTGGGCCAGCAAGTTGCTAAACGCCAGTTTGGCTCCAACTTTACCGGGATGGGCATGGGAGAGATTCCTCAGCGCCTCTTCGTACCTGGCAGAACCTGTTCCCAGGATCACAATCTGAACATCCTGCTCTACAAGGCGCTTTGTGGCTTCTATCAGTATGTCCACGCCCTTCTGCTCGAAAAGCCGGCCCACAAACCCGAAGACGGGAACTTCGGGCCGCCAGTCCAATCCGAATCTGGCCACAAGGGACCTCTTGTTCTCCATTCTCTTTCCGAGGCTCTCTACATCATAGTTTGATGTAATCAGAGCATCGGTCATCGGGTTCCATTCATTGTAGTCTATGCCATTGAGTATCCCCCGGATCGCATCGCGTCTGCCCGCAAGGACACTGTCCAGCCCCATGCCGAACTCGGGAGTCTGTATCTCCCGGGAATACGTGGGAGATACCGTAGTTATCCTGTCGGCATACATTGTCGCAGCCTTCAAGATGTTGAACTTCCCATAGTATTCAGCGCCGCCCGGAACGAACGTCTCCCACGGCAGAGATGAATAGAGAAAATCGTCCCAGCCGCCTTCGCCTTGAAACGCCAGGTTGTGGATGGTAATCACAGTTCCGGGATCATTCGGGCAACCGTACACTCTGCAAAAGACGGGCAAAAGTCCGGTATGCCAGTCATTTGCATGTACTGTGTCGACGTCAAGAGCCCTCGCCAGTTCATAACAGGCTTTTGCGAAAAACATGAACCTTCTCATATCGTCAGGGAAATCGTAAGGCCTCTCGCGGGCAAAATAGGCGCCGTTGCGCACGGCATAGAGCATCAGATTCTTGGAAATCCTCGAAGAATACACCTGGCCCTCTTCCCGTCCGTACCCCATTGGAGGGTATACGGATCCCCATTCCTGGAATGAGAGCCCGTTCCATTTAGCAGTCTCGTACTTGGGCATTACGAGATGAACATCACATCCCGCTTCAGCGAGAAACGCCGGAAGGCTTCCAGCAACGTCTGCCAGTCCTCCTACCTTCATGTAAGGGTTGACTTCCGAAGAAGCGAAGAGAACTCTCACTGCTAGACAGTCCCCCTTTTCAGTATTTCATGGTGCAGATCTTGCAGCCTGGATCATGGGCTTGGCCTACTGATCCTCCAAGCTGTCTTCGGGGGGCTCAAGTTTTTCCCCGTCGCCTCTAGCAAACAATGGCTCGTAAGCATACTCAGGCAACTCGCGGCCTTGCAGGGCCGTGCGAAGCCTGGCGTATGCCTCTATGCAGGCTCTCCTGTGCCCTTCGAACCGCCGCTCGGGATAATCCCCCGCAGTCCCAGTATACATAAGAAACTCCCAATCCGAAGCCATCATTAGCAGGAATTCGCGGAGGAATGTATCAACGCTGGACTGTAATTCCCAGAAGTCGCCGGGCCACGGCCCAAAAGGAGTCAATGCCCAGCTGTCGTTTACTATGTCTTCGAGTTCCCATATCTTTTCCCACATCGGCCGTGTGCGCTCATTCATCCACACAGTATGGTCGCAATTAACGCCCCACGACGATTCCAAGGGCTCTATCCTGTCAACCTTTTCCCAATCAATCTCCTCAAGGATGCGCGACGGGGTTGCATGATTCACCGCGTCACTTTGGGCAAGGAGCCGTGCCACCTCTTCCAGGAAAATCGGGCCCTCATGCCACCAGTGACCATACAGCTCCGTGTCGAACGCGGTCGTGAGTATGGGTACTTCCGACCGGCTCTCATCAGCTGCTTCCTCGATGCGCCCCACGTAATGTGCAGCATGCTCCCTGGCCCTGGCTGCCGCAACCGTTGGGTCGTATGGTTTCTTAGTGCACAAATCGCCTGCGGAATCAGTCACGCGGTAGTATCTCATTCCAGATCGCGGCTTCTGCTTGTGGAATTCCCGATAGGCAAAGTCTCCCGGGTACCCCGTCCATCTGGACCATACCTGGGCGCACAATTCCGGGTGGCGTGGGAAGACGGCTAGTTCAGAATTGCAACACTTGTAGACCGTCTCCACAGACCTGCCTGTAGGCGGCACCGTTCTGGTGCTTTCGCCGTACTGGCTCATTGCCTTCCCGCCCTGCACAGCCATGGCATCCAGCACGGTATAAGCGTAACCTTCACCCGCTACGAGCTCTTCCAAGCCCGGACTGTAGGCGCACTCCGGAAACCACAATCCCCGGGGCTCCATGCCGAAGACTTCCTTAAACCCCACCTTCCCCATGCGACTCTGCAGGCGCTTAGTCTTCTCATGTTTGAGCAACGGCAGATACCCGTGGGTAGCCGCGGATGTCGCCAGTTCAATACAGCCCCGGGCAGCAAGGTCGGCCAATGCACCGGGAATATCTCGGCCCATGTCTTCGA
>DMOT01000211.1 GCA_003456765.1 Bacillota bacterium | reverse complement strand
AACAGGCTTTTAGACTGCGCCAGCCTAATTTCTAGACGCTTGAAGTTGTAAGGCAATATATGTCAGGGATAACCAGGGATGTAGTGGCAGGCCGATCCAGTTTAAGGGGGTAACTGGCTATACGGAAGTGCATATGCCCACATATTGGATTGGTGCTCGGAGAAGTGTCTAAGTTTTAGACCGCCACCGTTCAGAAATTAGTCACTTGCAATCGCAAAGCGACTCAAAATTAGACCGATCCGCTACAAAACCCCGCACATCCCCCCAGCCCGCGTCTGATCTTGCCCACGGCACCCGGCCTCATCCATCGCGGCCAGCCTCATCCATCGCGGCCGACCTTGCCCGGACCAAGCGGCCAAGTCATGAACGGCAGGCACTTGGCTATGAATGTCGAAATACTTGCAATAGCCCGTATTGGGAGGGGATCAAATGACTACGAAAATCGGCAAGTATCATGGGACTGCCAGGGGGCCTCTTCTTTACAGCCTGGGATCGTTCACTGCCGCTCTTTTGGGCCAGGCTTTCAACGCCTGGGTTCAGCTTTACTACGTAGACATTCTCAAGATGCCTCTGGCGTTGTATGGGACTGGCATGCTTCTCTACGGTATATGGAACGCCATCAACGACCCGCTGGCGGGGCAATGGTCAGATAACGCGCGCACGCGCTGGGGACGTCGGATCCCCTTCATTCTTTTCGGCACTATTCCGTTCTGCATCGTGTTCGCCCTCGTATGGTGGGTTCCCGGATGGGCTCAAACAAGCTATACAGCACTCTTCACCTACTTCCTCATCGTCGCGTTTCTCTTCGACGGATTCTTTACAGTCGTCATCCTGAACTGGACCGCTCTCTATCCTGAAATGTATCCTTCGCTGGCGCAACGCTCGCATGTGTCAGCGCTCCGCCAGGCACTCGGAATAGTGGGAATGATCATTGGCATGGTCCTCGCCCCCCAGTTCAGGCAATGGTTTGGATGGGCCGGCATGGGCCTTATCTTTGCAATAATAGGCGGAATCGGCATGTTCTTGAGCCTGCTAGGGTCGAAAGAAAACCCGGAGTTCAGCCAGCAGCAGGGACTGCGCGTAGGAGAAGCCTTCAAGCACACCTTCCTCAACAAGTCCTTTGTGACATTCGTCCTCGCAAACCTGCTGGTGCAATTCACCTTCGTCCTGTTGCCGGCCACAATGCCCTTCTACTGCAAATACGTTCTCGGTTTGAGCGACGCGCAGAACACGTTGATGTTGGCGCCCATATTCCTCGTGGCGCTTCCGATGGTCTGGGTGTGGGGTCGAGTGACGAATCGCTTCGGGCCGCGGCGCACTGCAATGCTCTCAACCGCCATCTTTGCCCTCGCCCTCATCCCATTCACCTACGTCAAAAGCCTGGTTGGCGGCATGATCACTTCCGCCTTCGTCGGGATAGGCCTTGCAGGCCTGATGGTGATCGTCGACGTTCTCATAGCTGACGTGATCGACGAAGATGAACTCAAGACTGGCACGCGCCGAGAGGGCGCATATTTCGGCGCAAACGCCTTCATAATGCGCCTGGGCGTCTCGCTCGAGGCGATAACATTCAGCGTCATCATGGGGCTGTACGGATACGACGCACACCTGGCCGTCCAGCCGGACACGGTTGCCCGTGGCCTGAGGATTCTGATGACAGTAATCCCCATCGTCTCGCTCGTTCTGGCACTGGTGGCGCTCTACTTCTACCCTATCAACGGAGACCGCAGAGAGGCTATTCTGCGTGGAATAGACAAGAAGCGAAAAGTTGAGGGGTAAAAGCTTCCTGTAGACGCTCGAAATGACTGCGGGAGGCAACACACTCTGGATGGAGAGGTCAGCCCTGTGGATTTGACTTAGCTCTGCCCCCTCCCGGATCTTGACACGTTTCACCTATTGCCGGGGCACCCGGCAGAATGTGCTGCGAAAGCCGATCACTGGCCCCTTGATGCGGGCAGCAGGCCGCACGCCATGCTCTGACCTGCCCTTGCGCAACCCTGGAACTTTGAAGGCGCGCTGACGACCACTCGCCTGCGCGCCTTTTCGTTGGCTTATGCGCAAATCAGCGCATCATATGAGCCGGAAAGCATTCAGGCCCGCCTGTCCAATTCTTCCTTGAGAATCCTATTCGTCTCCTGAGGGTTGGCCCGTCCACGAGTCTCCTTCATGACCTGGCCTACCAGGAACCCCAGGGCCCTCGTCTTGCCGGCATGGTAATCGGCTACAGGGCCGGGATTGGCATCGATCACCTTCTCGACAATGGAGACAAGCTCTCCGACATCGCTGATCTGGAGCAATCCCCTATTCCGAACTATGTCGCCGGGGCGCTTGCCTTCATTGAAAACCTCTTCAAATACGGACTTTGCAATCTTGCCCGATATCTTTCCAGTCTGCACAAGCTCTATTAGCTCTGCCAGCAGCTCCGGCGTCAGCTTCGACTCCGAAAGCTCTATGCCTGTAGCGTTCAGAGATGCCAGCACCTCCCCGAGGATCCACTTGGCAACCTCTCTGCCATCTCCCACAATGGCGCAGGTCTTCTCGAAAAACTCCGAAAGATCCCGGGAGTCCGCTATCTGGGATGCATCATACTTCGGTAGATCCCACTCGCGCATGTACCTTTCGCCTTTGGCATCAGGCAGTTCCGGCATCTCATCCCCGATCCTATCCACCCAGGGCTTTTCAATCACGATCGGGCCAAGATCCGGGTCAGGGAAGTAGCGGTAATCGTGCGCCTCTTCCTTTCCCCTCATGAATGCAGTCTCGCCCCTGGCATCATCCCAATGCCTCGTTTCCCTCGCCACTGCTCCTCCGGAGCTCACAACCTCTATCTGCCTTGCGGCCTCATACTGTATGGCCCTGTGCACAGCCCTGAACGAGGCGATATTCTTCAGCTCCACCAGCGTTCCGAACTCCTTTGATCCGCGGGGCATCACTGAGATATTGGCCTCACATCTCATAGAGCCCTCCTCCATCTTGCAGTCGGACACGCCCATGGCAAGCAGAATTGAACGCAGCTTGCTAAGGTAAGCCCTGGCCTCATCCGCCGACCTCATGTCGGCCTCGGAAACGATCTCCACAAGGGGAATCCCCGCCCTGTTGAAGTCGAGCAACGAGTGGGTGGCGGAGATGATGTCATCTCCTGCATGCATCAGCTTGGCCGTCTCTTCCTCAAGGTGGACCCTCTTGATCCTGATGCGCTTGGCCTCCCCCTCAACGTCCACGTAAATGTACCCGTTGCTTCCGATTGGAAGGTCATACTGGGATATCTGATAGCCCTTGGGCAGATCGGGATAGAAGTAGTTCTTGCGGTCAAATTTCGTGCGATCTGCTATCGAGCAATTGAGGGCAAGGGCAGTCCGAATCGCGTACTCCAAAGCCCTTCTGTTGAGCACAGGCAACGCGCCCGGCATACCGAGGCATACAGGGCATGTCTGCGTATTGGGTTCAGCCCCAAAAGCTGTCCTGCACCCGCAGAACACCTTTGATTCAGTGGCGAGCTCTACGTGGACCTCTATTCCAACGACTACCTCATAGTCTTGCATCACTTGCCTCGCCTCCCATCCGCGGCTGCAACAGGTGCCCGCCTGTCCGATATCGCGCAAGCCTTCTCCAGGCTATATGCAATTCTTAGCAGTGTGCCCTCATCAAAAGCTTTTCCTATTAGCTGGGCCCCAACAGGCAGCCCACCAAGGGCTCCGCATGGCACGGATACCGCAGGCACTCCTGTGAGATTGACTATGGTGGTGTAGATGTCCATCAGGTAGACAGCCACAGGGTCATCGGGCTTCTCTCCTATCTTGAACGCCACCGTTGGGCATGTGGGACAGATCATGCAATCACACTTGTTAAATGCTTGATTCATGTCCTCAATGAGTAGAGTTCTCGCCTTCAGAGCCTTGACGTAGTGTTCCTCGTAATGTTTTGAGCTGAGGGCGTGAGTGCCCAGCATTATGCGGCGCTTCACCTCAGGCCCGAACGCCTCGCTTCTGCTCCTTCGTATCAGTTCCTGAACGCCAGAAGCATCCGGAGCTCTGTACCCATACCTCACCCCATCGATGCGCGCCAAGTTCGAGCTGGCCTCTGCACTTGAAATCAGGTAGTAGACTGCTATCGCGTGCTCAAAATGGGGCAACGATACCTCGGCTACCTCAAGTCCTGCCTCTTGCAGCATTCGAATGGCACCATCCATAAGCTCTCTTATGCCGCTATCAAGCCCTGAGTGGAGAAACTCAGCAGGAACTCCCACAGTGAGGCCTTCTACACTCCCCTCCAGAAGGCTGGAGTAGTCCGGAACCGGCTCGGGTGAAGATGTGGCATCCCGCATGTCACGGCCTGATATAGCAGCCAACATGATCGCGCAATCGCGAACATCCTTTGTCATAGGGCCAACCTGATCAAGCGACGACGAAAACGCCACTACTCCGTACCTGCTGACCCTTCCATACGTGGGCTTCATTCCTACCAACCCGCAAAATGAGGCAGGTTGCCGTATCGAACCCCCGGTGTCAGTACCGAGTGCACCTATAGCCTCACCGGCTGCGACAGCCGCCGCCGATCCACCGCTTGACCCGCCCGGCACTCTCTCAAGATCCCAGGGGTTCCGAGTAACATGGAATGCCGAGTTTTCCGTAGATGAACCCATGGCAAACTCGTCCATGTTGGTCTTCCCAACGATTACTGCACCCAGATCTCGCAAGCGCCCTACCACAGTGGCATCATATGGCGGTACGAAGTCCGCGAGCATTCTCGACGAGCATGTAGTCCTCGTGCCCTTGGTACAGACGTTGTCCTTCAGCGCCAATGGAATCCCTGTCAGGGGGCTAATGCCGGAGAAGTCTCCGCGTTTTCGAGCAATGGCTATTCGCTCGTCAGCCGCGTTTGCCTGCTCCAGCGCCTCATCGCGCGTAACCGTCACGTATGCACCGATCAATTCTTCTACCTCGTCAATCCGGTCCAACACAGACTTCGTTATCTCCATAGATGTTGCTTCGCCCGCCTTCAAGAGCATGGCGAGTTCATGAATTGTCATGTCACAGAGCTTCATTCGCCGTCCCCCTCTCCCTGTATGATGCTTGGAACACGGAGAAACTCGCCCTGCCTGTCAGGGGCATTGGCAAGCGCCTCCTCACGGCTGAGCGAAGGGAGGGCCACATCTTCACGCCAGGCATTGGAAACCGTGCAAGGTTGAACGGTCGGGGCTACCCCGTCTGTGTTCAAATCGGCAATCTTGTTCACATAACTCACTATCTCAGAAAGGTCGCCTTGAGCCCGGGCAAGCTCTGCTTCATCCAGGCTCAATCTAGCCAGCTCAGCAATACGGGCTGTCTCCTCTTTTGAAACACCCAACTTACTCACCACCATCATCACCAAGTTCGTATCCTGCCTGTTTCAGCATCTCAGCGAAGTCTGGCTCAGTCAGGACAGCGACGCCAAGTTCGCGGGCCCTGGCAAGCTTGGATCCTGCGTTCTCCCCTGCCACAACATAATCCGTCTTCCCGCTCACACTGGAACTAGCACGTCCGCCAAGGCTCTCCACTGCCTTCTCCGCTTTCTGTCTTGTCAGGCTCGTAAGTGTCCCCGTAAAGACAAACGTCTTGCCATCAAACTCCGCGGCAGCCGGCCTTGCCTCGGCGGGCTCAGCCGACATTCTCACTCCTGCTGCAGCCAATCTCCTCACGGTCTCAACATTCATCTCAAGGGAGAAGAAGGAGACGACACTATCGGCAATCTCAGGCCCCACTGTTGGAATTTCCAGCAGGTCATCGTAGCTCGCCCTCATAATCGCATCCATAGATCCTAATGACTCCGCCAGCAACTTCGAGAGTGTTATTCCCACGAGGGGTATGCCAAGGGCGAAGACGACTTGCTGAAGTCCATTGGACTTGCTCCGTTCAATGGCCGCCACGAGCTTCGCCGCCGACTTCTCGCGTATGCCCTCAAGTCCGATGAGGTCGTAGGCGGTCAGAGAGTATATGTCTGCCACGTCTCTTATCAGACCTGCATCCAACAGCTTGTCAATCGTGGAAGGCCCCAGTCCTTCGATGTCCATGGCACCCTTTGAGGCGAAATGGATCAACCCTTCACGAAGCCTTGCAGGACATGACAGGCTGATGCAGCGCGTCGCCGCCTCTCCGGCTTCGCGCAGGACTTCGGAACCGCACGCCGGACAGGTTCGCGGCATCTCAAACTCTCTTTCTTCCCCGGTCCGTTCTTCCGTGACTACCCTGACCACCTCAGGGATGACGTCTCCGGCCCGTTGGATCATGACGACATCGCCCACGCGCACATCCTTCGCCCGCACATAATCCTCATTATGAAGCGAAGCACGGCTCACCGTTACGCCGCCGACATCAACCGGCTCGAAAACAGCCGTCGGAGTAAGAACCCCTGTCCGCCCCACCTGCACTACTATGTCGCGAACCCGAGTCCTCGCCTGCTTTGCCGGGTACTTGTATGCCGAAGCCCATCGGGGCGAATGAGAAGTGAGCCCGAGGTCTCGCTGAAGATTGAGCCTGTTGACCTTGACAACCACACCGTCTATCTCATAAGGAAGTGCTGGCCGCAGCTCTGCCACTCGGTGAATGAACTCGAAGGCCTCCTCAATTCCATCGCAGAGGGTAATCTCGCGATTTACCCGAAACCCCAATGAACGGATGAATTCAAGTGCATCCCAATGGGTCTCAA
The DNA here is from genome assembly GCA_003456765.1 of Bacillota bacterium. Lineage (GTDB taxonomy): Bacteria > Bacillota > DTU025 > DTU025 > DTU025 > UBA10085. The sequence goes on along the minus strand of DMOT01000211.1, from coordinate 5,051 downwards.
TGCCGTAAGCTTCTGCATCTGGAAGATAATAAAAGAACACATCGAGATTCCTTGAGGCGGTCACCCGGGGATCGAGCTGTCGCAGTGATCCCGCTGCAGCGTTCCTCGGATTGGCGAAAAGAGGCTCACCCCGGCTTGCCCTTTCGTGATTGAGCCGTTCAAACTCGGGCTTGCGCATGTAGACCTCACCGCGCACTGTGATCACGTGGGGAGCGCCATCAGGCAACACCAGCGGTATCGAGCGAATCGTCCTCAGGTTGTGGGTTACATCCTCTCCTCGCTCCCCGTCTCCCCGTGTTGCCCCAACTGCAAGCCTTCCGCCTTCGTATGTAAGACTGATGGCCAAGCCGTCAATCTTCGGCTCAGCTACATATTGAATCTTGTCCAACCCGGTCGCTCTCTTGATCCGCGCGTCGAAAGCCCTCAGTGAACCCTCATCGAACATGTTGGCTAGCGACAACATTGGGATCGCATGAAGAACCGGCTCAAATCCGGCCGACACTGCGCCGCCGACCCTCTTCGAGGGTGAATGAGGGTCATAAAGTTCCGGATGAGCCTCTTCCAGAGCAATAAGCTCCTGCATGAGCGCGTCATACTCGGCATCAGTGATCTCCGGGTCATCGAGGACATAGTATCTCCAGTTGTGATGGCGCAGAAGCTCCCTGAGCTCCACCACTCTGCTGGCCGCATCCGTCAACTCAGCCACCCCCCGGCCTCTAGATTTTCTCCATGGGCGCGAAACCCTGCGCGAAGTGCTTTATTCCCCCGCCCGGGAATGCGACCGTGATGATCCAATCATTTCCACCCCTTGTAACCGCGACTACTGTTCCTTCGCCGAACTTGGCATGCCTGACATGATCGCCTGCCGAATAATCTGCGCTGACCTGCCCGGTATGGCTTTCAGTCCTGCCGGCCCTGCCCCCCACCTGCTTCAGCACTGCCTGCGGCCGCCTTTCCACGGCCGCAGCAGAAGCCCCAATACCCGGGGCCACTGCAGGAGTTCGCGAACCCAATCTGCCCCACGCGGTCCGTCTTTCGTGCATAGCATCAACGAGCAGATCCTCCGGAACCTCGCTCAAGAATCGCGACGGCGGATTTGCCATAGTAGACCCATAGATCATTCGCGTAACCGCATGCACGAGGTACAGTCTATCCTTTGCCCGAGTGATGCCGACATAGCAAAGGCGACGCTCCTCCTCCAGTGAGCGCTCATCATGAGCAGATCGCGCGAGAGGAAAAACATTCTCCTCCATACCGGCTATGAATACTACCGGGAACTCCAGGCCCTTGGCTGCATGCATTGTCATCAATGTAATAGAATCATCTGAAAGGTCAGCTCTGTCCAGGTCGGTAAGGAGCGATACTTCCTCTAGGAACGCTCCAATGTTCATTGGGCCGCCGCCCTCACCGGGGTTGTCGACCAAGCTCTGAATCTGCCTTGCCTCAAACTCCTGAGTTACTGTGAGAAGCTCTCTGAGGTTCTCGATCCTGCCTTCGGCTTCCAGGGTCTGCTCGCGCTCCAGCTCACGGATGTATCCGGTATTCTCCAGCACCATTCCAACGAGTTGAGAGACGGTGGCCTTCCCCTTCTCCGAAACAAGACCCTGCATTAGTTCGAGGAATTGAATGAGTCCGTTCTTGGCCCGGTTCGGAGTATCCGGCGACTTTGCCGCCAGCTCCACGCCTCTGTACAGAGGCGCACCCGCCTCTTCCGCGAATCTCCGGGCTATCCCGAGCGTTGCGTCGCCGATCCCCCGGCGCGGAACATTGATTATCCGTTCAAGGGCCAAAGAATCCTCTGGGTTCTCAATGACTCTCAGGTATGCCAGTACGTCCTTTATCTCGCGCCGCTCGTAGAACTTCAGCCCTCCCACAATCTTGTAGGGCATGCCTCTGTTCAGAAAGACTTCCTCGATTGCCCTCGACTGCGCATTTACCCTGTAAAGAACAGCGAAGTCCCGGTATGTCCTTCCCTCAGCAGATGTAAGCCGCTGAATCTCGTCTGCAACAAACCTGGCCTCGTCCCGTTCGTTTTCGGCGCTGTAAACGGCGATCATTGAACCGGGCCCACGCGAAGTCCAAAGGCTCTTCTCCTTCCGTCCCCTGTTGCGAGCTATGACACGATTTGCGGCATCCAGGATGTTCTGAGTCGATCTGTAATTCTGCTCAAGCTTGACTACATGAGCATCAGGATAGTCACGCTCGAAATCTAGAATATTGCGGATGTCTGCGCCACGCCATTCATAGATCGACTGATCATCATCGCCTACCACACAGATATTCTTACTCCTTGAGGCAAGGAGTTTCACGAGGACATACTGTGCATGGTTAGTGTCCTGATATTCGTCTACCATAAGGTACCTAAACCTGTCTTGCCACTTTCGGCAAATCCCGGAGTGCTCTCGCAGGACGCGTACGGCAAGCATTATCAGATCATCGAAGTCCAGAGCATTGCCGCGCACAAGGATGCGTTGATAGGCCTCGTAGATCTGTGCTATTGTCCGAGTCCTCGGGTCGCGCGCACCAGCCATGTATTCCTCGGGACCTGTCAGCTCATTCTTGGCTGAACTTATGGCCGAAAGAACGGACTTGGGCTTGAACATGTCGCCCGAGATGTTAAGATCCTCGAGGCACTTCTTAATCGCCGTCGTCTGGTCAGATTCGTCCAGTATCGTAAAGCTCCGCCTGTACCCAAGGACGGCTATGTCCTCTCTCAGCATTCTTGCGCACAGCGAATGGAATGTGGATATCCACATAAGGTCCGCACGCGGCCCAATGAGCTCTCTGACTCTACTTTTCATCTCGTCAGCGGCCTTGTTGGTAAAAGTCACGGCGAGTATGTTGTAGGGCGGCACATTTTTCTCTGAAATCAGATAGGCCGCTCTATGAGTAAGAACGCGGGTCTTGCCGCTCCCTGCTCCAGCAAGGATGAGGAGGGGGCCGTCGACATAAACGACGGCCTCTCGCTGCGGCTTATTCAACTCGCTTAGAAGATCTGCGCCCATGCGCCTATTCCTCCAGGAGGGCTATTGCTTTTCGTATTCGGGCCAACGATCGGTCGCGCCCAAGCAGCACAAGGCTCTCGAAAAGAGGCGGAGTGACCCGAGAACCGGTGACGGCAATCCTCACAGGCATAAGCAGCTCGCCCGCTTTCCAACCAAACTCAGCGGCTGTAGATCTCAACGCCTTCTCTATCGGCTCGTGCTCCCATGCAGACACCTTCTCCAGTGCACCAGCTGACGCCTGAAGGCCGCGCCCAATGTCGGCGTAGGAGAATTTGGCCTTTGTCTTCAGTGCATCCCGGTCAAGCTCTACGTCATCGACGAAGAGGAATCCGAGCAAGTCGGGTGCCTCCGTAAGCCTGCCTATCCTGTCGGTGATGAGAGAGACTGCCCGCTCGAGATAGTCAGTATCGCCAACTTGGTACCCTGCGGCCTCCATAAAAGGACGAACCCTGGATGCCAGGCCAGGCACGGTAAGGCTTCTTATATAAACGCCATTGAACCAATCCAGCTTCTTTATGTCGAACACCGCATCCGACTTCGACAATGTATCGACGGAGAATGCCTCCACTAGATCATCCATGCTGAATATCTCCTGGTCTGTACCGGGATTCCAGCCGAGAAGCGCAAGGAAGTTATTTAGAGCCTCGGGCAGATAACCCATCTCCCTGAACTCTCCAATGTACACCGCCCCTGCCCTCTTCGATATCTTGGTCCGGTCTGGGTTGAGCATCAGGGTCAGGTGCCCGAATTCCGGGGGCTCCCATCCCATCGATTGATAGACACATATCTGATCGAACGTATTAGTCAGGTGCTCCACTGCCCTGAATACATGGGTCATCTCCATGGTGTGCTCGTCCACAACAGTAGCGAAGTTGTACACAGGAGTGCCATCGGACTTGAATATGATGAAGTCGCCCCGCTCCGACATGTCCTTCTTCTGATGGCCGCGGATCAAGTCGACGAAAGACAAGGTGTCATCAGGCACACGAAGCCTTACGACAGGCTTTCTTCCTTCCGCCTCCAGCCTGGCGCGGTCTGCAGCGCTCAAGTTCCTGCACTTTCCGGAATACCGGGGAGGCTTACTGGCAGCCAACGCCGCTTTGCGCTCCTGCTCAAGCTCGGAGGGGCTGCAGTAGCAGTAATAGGCCTTGCCCTCTGAAAGCAGCTTCTCCACAGTCTCCTTGTAGGTATCCATCCGCTCAAGCTGGCGATAGGGACCGTAAGGCCCTCCTATGTCCGGCCCTTCATCCCACTCTATGCCCAGCCACCTGAGGCCTTCAAGTACGCCCTCCTCCGACTCCTTGGTGCTTCGCTCAAGGTCGGTGTTGTCGATTCTGAGCACGAATGTGCCCCCGTATTTACGGGCAAAAAGCATGTTGTACAGGGCAGTGCGGGCCGTCCCCACGTGGCAGTTGCCTGTGGGCGAGGGCGCAATCCTAACCCTTACTTTTCCCTCTCTAGACGATATTGAGTCCGCATTCATCGGTCCAAAGTCAGCTCCTCTTCACTACGCTGTCGCGCCTGTGAAATTCAGCTTAGCCGTCTTGAAGGCAGGCGCCCGGTATATCCCGCGACCGCCGACAACCGGCAACAGCTCCGTATCGCGCGACATGGCAACTATGTTCGCAAAAATCCCGTCAAGTATTGAATCAGTAAATCTCAAGTTCCGCAACGGCCGAACTATGCGGCCATCTTCAATGAGGTAGGTCCCATCCCTTGTCATGCCGGTGAAGATCGTCTTCATCGGGTGCACAGAGTTAGTGTAGTTGAACCGGGTCACGTAGATTCCCCGCCTGGTGCCTGCCACCATTTGCTCAAGGGATGATTCGCCAGGACGCATCACCAGGTGCAACGGATATCCACCACGGAGACCGCCGCCAGCAAGAGCATGCCCTGTCGACTCCGCCTCACCCTTCTTTGCAGCAGTTCTGTCGAAGATCATGCCCGACGCGACTCCGCGCTCAATGAGCATTACGGGGCGTCGCGGAACTCCCTCGAAATCGAAGGGTAGCTGCAGCAATCCCGGATCACGCCAGTCCGTTTTGC
>DMOT01000259.1 GCA_003456765.1 Bacillota bacterium | reverse complement strand
GTTGAAGCTTATCTCGTTGACGATCCAGACGACGACTCGGCGCCAGTCTACCATATGACAATACTTGTAAAGAACCGCGACGGCCTTCGCGATCTTTACCGGCTGATCTCGCTTTCTCATTTGAGGCATTTCTATCGCCATCCCAGGATACCCAGGAATGAGCTGGACGGGGCAAGATCTAACCTGCTCGTGGGGTCTGCCTGCGGGGCGGGGGAGCTCTTTAGGGCTATCCTCTCGGGAGCTAGCGATGATGAGGCGGCGAAGATCGCATCCTTCTACGATTACCTCGAGGTCATGCCTCCTGAGAACGATGCATATCTGGTCAGGTCGGGGCGGCTTGGCAGCATTGACGATGTCAAGGAGATATCGACTCGCATCTACAAGCTTGGCAAGGATCTTGGCGTACCGGTTGTGGCCACAGGCGACGTTCATTTCCTCGATCCGTCAGATGAAGTCTACCGGAGAATACTCATGGCGGGCCAGGGTTATGAGGACGCTGATTATCAGGCTCCGCTTTATCTTCGCACAACCGATGATATGCTCAGGGAGTTCTCATTCCTAGGTTCGGATGCCAGCTATGAGGTGGTCGTAGCGAATACGCGCCGAATAGCTGAAGAGGTGGATGATGTTCGCCCGGTTCCCGATGAGCTTGCTACCCCGGAGATAGATGGGGCAGAGGAAGCGGTCAGGACGCGTGCTTATGCCAACGCTCGAGACTTGTATGGCGATCCGCTGCCTGAGATTGTCGAGAGACGCCTGGAATGGGAGCTCGATGCGATCTGTGGCAATGGATATTCTGTCTGCTACGACGTAGCAGTCAAACTGGTCCAGAAGTCAGTATCAGAGGGGTATCGGGTCGGGTCCAGAGGATCGGTCGGGTCTTCTCTTGTGGCGACCATGTGCGGCATAACGGAGGTAAATCCCCTCCCTCCGCACTATGTTTGCCCCGGATGCAAAGAGAGCGATTTCGAGCACGGGCATGATGTGGAGTCCGGGTACGACCTGCCGGCTGCAGTCTGCCACCGCTGTGGCATTCCCATGAGGAAGGAAGGTCAGAACATTCCGTTTGAGACGTTCCTCGGGTTTGAAGGAGATAAGGTGCCCGATATCGACCTCAATTTCTCCGGAGAGTGCCAATCCATCGTGCACAAGTATGCCGAAGAGATATTCGGAGCAGATCACGTGTTTAGGGCAGGCACGATCTCAACGGTTGCGGAGAAGACGGCGTACGGATTTGTGAAGGCATACTGCGAGTCGCACCAGGCGATCAAGCGCAGTGTGGAAGTGGAGAGGCTTGCTCTGGGTTGCACGGGTGTGAGGCGCACCACGGGTCAACATCCGGGAGGACTAATAATAGTGCCGAAAGGCCGTGATGTGCACGAGTTCACGCCTGTACAACGCCCGGCAAACGATAGAGATTCCGATATCGTCACAACTCATTTCGACTACAAGAAACTGGAAGATTGCCTGCTGAAGCTGGACTTGCTTGGCCATGATGATCCAACAATCATCAAGATGCTGGAGGATCTTACCGGAGTTGACGCATCATCGATTCCTATGGACGATCCAGGCACAATGAAGATCTTTTCAGGTGTTGAGTCATTGGGCCTTGATCCCGAAACAAGCGGATTCACCGTTGGCACGGTGGGAATTCCCGAGTTCGGAACGAAATTCGTCAGGGGGATGCTGGAAGAGACCAGGCCGACCACTTTTGGGGAGCTTGTGAGGATAAGCGGGCTGTCGCACGGGACTGACGTATGGCTCAATAATGCCCAGCAATTGATAGAGTCTGGGCAAGTTCGGCTCTCAGAGGTAATTGCATGCCGTGACGACATAATGAACAGACTCATAAGCGATGGAATTCCGCCCAAAGATGCTTTTCGCATCATGGAGCGGGTCAGGAAAGGCAGGATGCTCGCCGACGGAGACCCGGAACTCATGCGCAAGCATTCTGTACCTGAATGGTACATCGATTCGTGCAACAAGATAAAGTACATGTTCCCGAAAGCACATGCGGTGGCGTACGTAATGATGGCATTCAGGATAGCATGGTTCAAGGTTCACTGTCCGAAGGAGTTCTATGCGGCCCATTTCAGCTTGCAAGCTTCGGATTTTGATGCATCAATCGCGACCATGAGCCTTGATGATATTGTGCAGGCCAGAGTGGCGATTGAAGCGAAAGAGGATGCTACGCCAAGGGAACGGAACCTGGCCAGTGTGCTTGAAGTAGTTCAGGAGGGGATGATGCGTGGAACAAGCTTCGTTCCGGTACATGTATGCCATTCTGGCGCGACTCGTTTCACCCTGGAAGTGGAGGGTCTGCGCCTTCCTCTGGTAACCGTTCCTGGTCTTGGGGAAGCTGCTGCCTCAAGCGTAATTGAGGCCAGGGAAGAGCGGCCGTTCACGTCAGTTCATGACATGTGGTCGCGCACGAAATTGACAAGGACGCATGTTGATACTCTCAGTGAGATTGGGGCGTGTCACGGGCTTCCTGAAACTGATCAGCTCTCTCTTTTCTGATTAATGGGCTATGGCCGCCGTTGCTTCTTGATGCTGCTTCGGGGTATCCCTGGCATGCTGACAGTCTTGCGTGGACCTGTGGCGTATGATATAGTAAAACGTGTGAGGATTGTCCTCCGCAGGTGTGTGATGTGTGGC
>DMOT01000081.1 GCA_003456765.1 Bacillota bacterium | reverse complement strand
AGCGTGTACTCAGTAGCACCGTCCTCTCCATACATCTGATAGTACGTGCAACGCCAGGCTTTGAATGAGCCGGCCGGCGTTGTTACCGATTCTTCTGCCTCAACCGTTAGGCCAAGCGTCCCTCCGAAGATCGCGGGATATACCATGTGACCTTGCTCTATCGGTTTCTGAAGAAGCAGAATGTAGTTGTCGGGATAGCCTTCCTCATGCTCGACCAGACAGTACTGGCCTTCGCATCGTCTCACTTCCATCCATGGTTCGTCCGAATCCTGAAGTGGTTTTACTATCTGCTCAGGCAATACGCGAGAGGTGCCACTAACCGTAGCACAGGGTGACTCTACAGGGGATATGGCAAAGTAGGTTCCATCAACCTCCTCCCTAACGTCCTCGACCGCTACGGTGATGGAGTCTTCGAAGTCTACGGTTTCTTCGCCGTCGTGGACTTTGTATCCGGTCACGGCATAGGTCCACTCTGTGCCTTCATGGAGCCCAACGTAATCGAGCTTCGTTCCCACAAAGTCCACGGTTGATGAGGCTGCAGATACAGACTGCGAGGCTGGCTCGAACCTCCAGCCCTCTGTTGCGGGGGTGACCTTTACTGTGCCCTTCAAGTTGTCCTTGATCCAAGCTCCATCAGCATCCGTAATTGCGATGCCGAATCCGCCAAGAGCGAGACTGATTCCCTCGATTCCTCTGCCTTCGGCATCAGTGATTCTGCCTGACACCGAGTAGGGTTTTGAGGACGCAGACGGGATGCATCCTGAGGCTGTGACCAGCAGCATTATGGCTGCCGCGCACGCGGCCAACCTTAACCTGCGTCTTAGCTTACCCACTAGTGTGCGCCTCCCAACTTTCCAGCCTGACCTTGAGACTTCTCGGGGCGCGTAGCCGGGTCTGTTCATTTACGGAAGATTATCCGCATAGCGCCTAATTATCCGGCAAAATACAATATCCCGCCAGGGGAAGCGAAGAATATTGCGAGACTTTTCGAGACGAATCGCCGCGCTTCGTGCTACCCTCTTCGCAATTTGGGGCGCAATGCTGAACCAATCTTTGCTGTCTGGTGCAGGAACATTGCGGCTCAGGAAAGTCGTGCCGGGGGGAAGGAGTCCGGAGCCTGGCGGATAACTCTGTACTTGCACCAAATGAGGGAATTGAGCCCTCATATGTAGGGCATAAGGAAAATTGAAGCCCGTAACAGGCTTTTGACAGGGTGCTGCTTAGATGATGGACTATGGGGGAATGGTTCTTGAAGTTCATTCATACATCCGATTGGCATCTGGGGCGGATCTTCTATGGCGTTCGCCTCACCGATGATCAGGCCTACGTCCTCGATCAATTTGTGGACCTGGTTCGGGATGAGTCGCCGGACGTGATAGTGATTGCAGGCGACATATATGACAGGTCTGCGCCTCCGGTGGAGGCCGTGCAGCTTCTCGACGAGACTCTCTCTCGGATAGTACTGGAGCTTGAGGTGCCCGTCATCATGATTGCCGGAAACCACGATTCTCCGGAACGCCTCAGTTTTGGTTCCTCGCTCATGGAGGCTCGGGGGCTGCACATCATCGGGCTGCCCGACTCATGCGCTCCCATTGAGATCCGCGATGAGCATGGACCGGTATGGTTTGTGCCCGTCCCCTATGCTGAACCGGCAGTCGTCCGGGAAACGCTTCATGTGCCTGATGCGCGCGACCATGATGCTGCGATAAGGGCACAGCTGGAAGCGGCAGCTGCATCAGCGATTGAAGAGGGCATAGAGGCACAGGTTTCCGCATGTAAGGCCGATGGCGAGATGCTGGTGATGGCGTCTCTCTTCGATGAGCCTGCCGATGCCGACTTTGACCTGCATCCCGTCTTCGGTGGTCTTCGCACAGTCGCAGTCGCCCACGCATTTGTGAGCGGGGGGACGATTTCAGAATCTGAACGGCCCCTCTCGGTTGGAGGCGCGGGCATGATCGACATATCCCATTTCCTCCCCTTTACATATACAGCCCTGGGCCATTTGCACCGTCCGCAAACCATGGCTCAAACTGCGGTGAGATACTCCGGCTCTCTGCTCAAGTACTCATTTGACGAGGCAGACCATTCTAAGTCCGTCACAGTCGTGGAGATAGATGCGAAAGGGACGCCGTCGATAAGAACCGTGTCTCTTGCGCCCCGGCGCGATGTTCGCAAGATCCAGGGCAGGTTTGAGGAAGTGATGCGCGGCCCCGGATCTGGCGAATCCAAAGAAGATTACATATCAGTCTGCCTTACCGACCAGGAGGCGATCTGGGATGCCATGAACCGGTTGCGCACAGTCTATCCCAATGTCATGCAGATCATGTTCAGCGGGGATGCCATGGCGGGCGCAGCCGAATCCGGCCTCGCTGCGGCGAGAGTCGATCACAGGAAGGTTACAGACCTGGAGCTCTTCTGCGACTTCTATGCACAGGTTACAGGGGACAAGCTGTCGGACAAGGAAGAAGCGACGTTTGTGGCGATTCTCCAGCGGGCGCAGGCAGAAAAGGAGGCGGCTGCATCATGAGGCCGATCAAACTGTCGATGCGTGCATTTGGGCCCTATGCCGACGAAGAGACTGTTGATTTCCGTGAGCTGAGAGGCAGGAGTTTCTTCCTGATCCACGGCCCGACAGGCTCCGGAAAGACCGCCATACTTGATGCCATCTGCTTTGCCCTTTACGGCAAGACGAGCGGAGCTGAGCGGGATGGGAGCGACATGAGGTCCCACTATGCTGACGATACGGTTCCAACAGTGGTTGTGTTCGATTTTGCTGTGGGGCAGAAGGAATATCGGGTGCAGCGGAGCCCATCGTACGAGGTGGCGGGGAGGAAAACCCCGATAGGGCCCGATGCCACGCTCTGGGACAGGACGGATGTTCGCGATGAGGATGACGCTAGTTGCGAGGGACGAGTCATAGAGACGGGCGTAAGGGCGGTCACTGCTCGAGTCGAGGAGATTCTGGGGTTTCAGGCTGACCAGTTCCGCCAGGTTGTTCTGTTGCCGCAGGGCCAGTTCAGGCAGGCGCTTACCGCTGATTCAGCTGAACGCCGGGAGATCATGGAGATACTTTTCGGAACAGAGCCCTACAGACTGGTCGAGGCAGCCCTAAAGGAGGAAGCAAAGTCCCTCGAAAGCAAGCTTGAGCAAGGGCGGGACCGGAGCTATACACTCTTGAAACAGGCTGGTGCGGAGTCTGTAGAGGAACTAGAGGAGTCTTACGAAGCGGCATGCGGTCAACTGGAAGAGGCACGAAGAACTGAGAAAGCTGCAAAGGGGGCCGCCAAGAAGGCTGCCCAGGCTTTGGAGATAGGAAAGAAGAACGCCGAGAAGCTGAAAGAAGCTGCAGCCGCGGCTGCGGCCCTAGCTGAGCTCGAAGCGAGGGAAGAGGAGATTGACGCCAAGCGGGCTGAGCTGAGTGAAGCAAGGCAGGCATTGGCCTGTGCCAGCGCTGAGAGCTTGTACCTGGCGGCGAAGGAAAGAGTGAAGAAGGCCGAAGAAGAGGCCGAATCGGCCGACAGGAAGTTGCGCGAGGCAGAGAAGCTTGATGAACGAGCGCGGGAGAAGCTTGATGAAGAGAAGTCGCCTGCCCGGGTAGAGGAGCGGGAGCGCGCAGCGAAGGATGTCATCCACCTTGAGTCGCTGAAAGACAAGGTAGCAGCAATTGATGAGGCGAGGGGCGAGGCGGCAGAGGCTTCGCGGGCGGCAGAGGACGCAGCGAAGTCGGCGCAGAATGCGGCGGGGAAGAAGGAAAAGGCCGACGCCAAACTCAAGGAGGCAAAGCGCGAGCTTGAGGGTGCGCGCACCGCAGCAGCTGGGCTCGCTCGCTGGGAGGCTGCCACCAGGGAGGTCCGGCAGACAGTCAAAAGGCTGCGGGAGCGGGAAGTGCTCGAAGCAGAGCTGGCTAGGAGGCAGAAGGCTGCGAACGAGGCGGCTGATGCTGCGGAAGCTGCTGAAAGCAGGTTGACTGAGGCGAAGGAAGAAGCCGAGAAGCTGCAAGATTCCTTTATTGCAGGCCAGGCAGCAGCGCTGGCGATGTCGCTCAAACCGGGGCTGCCATGCCCGGTGTGCGGGTCGCTTGAACACCCGAAACCTGCATGCGAGGGGATACGGGGCGAAGAGGACGCAGAAGGCACGCATGACCATGTGCCGTCTCAAGACGATATTGCAGAAGCCAGGCGGGTAGTGCAGTCAGTTGAGGAGGAGTGCGGCCGCCTGCGACAGGCTGCCGCACTCGCAGCTCAAGCCGCCGCCACCACAAGAGGGCGTCTTGAAGCATTGGAAATAGATGTTGACATGAAGGAGGGCGAGAGCCCGGCCGACCTGATTCCGAGGCTTGAGAATGAGGCCGATCAGGCCGAGGCACATGCGGAGAAGGCTGCAAAGGCTGAGGAACAGGCTGGGCAGCTGGAGAGGCAGATCGTGGGCCTGGAGCAGCAGCTGGCTGATTTTGAGAAGGAGCTTCGTGCAGCTGAAGAGGTTAGATCAGGCGCACAGGCCAAGTTGGCCGGGGCAAGGGCGAAGGTAGAGGAGAGGGAGACTGGTGTTCCTGTTCAGCTGCGTGCCCCGGATGCGCTGGAACGGGCGTTGGAAGAAGCAGTGAAAACTCGGAACAACTTCAACGACCGGCTGGAAGAGGCTGAGCGGGCCGTAAGAGATGGAGAGCAGGAATTGGCAGTGGCCGAGTCCGCAAAGCGACTGGCAACGGAGGCGGCTGAGGAAGCCAGGAGTACGAGAGACACGCGATTACGGGAGTTTGAGGCTGAGGTGGCCCAGGCTGGATTTGCAGACATGAAGGCCTATGAGGCTTCCAAAAGGTCGAAGCAGCAGCTTGGCGCTTTGGAGGATGCTATCGAAGACTTCGGCCGCAAGCTGCATGCGGCCAAGGCTCGCCTGGAGAGGGCAAAAGAAGCGGCCGCCGGAGTTGTGGAACCGGATCTTGAGGTTCTGGACTCAGAGGCGAAGCGCCTGTATGAGGCTTCAGATGGTGCCGTGGCTCTCCGCGCACAGCTAGAGAGCGAAACAGAGGCCATGAAGGAGCTGCTTGCGGCCCTAAAGGACATGTTGCGCGAAATGGCTGGCTGGGAAGAACAATACGGGGTTGCAGCCCGCATAGCCGACGTGGCGAGCGGAAAGAAGCCGAACAAGCTGGGGATGAATTTCGAGACTTTCATTCTCGCCTCCATGCTCGACAAGGTTGCGGAGGCTGCTACGCGCAGGCTTCAGGTTATGAGCAAAGGGAGGTACAGCCTCAGGCGGACGCTGGATCGGAGGACGGCCCGGAGCGCCGGGGGGCTTGGCCTGGAGGTCTTCGACA
>DMOT01000180.1 GCA_003456765.1 Bacillota bacterium | reverse complement strand
CCCAAATGCTCTCTCCAACGAGGCTGATCGCGAGAAATTCCCGAACTTGGCCTCTGCCCAGGTCTGCTTCGCCAATTCCGTTTGGGAGCGACTCAAGAAGTGGTCCGGAGACAACACGCTCATGGTCTGTCCCACTCAGTACAACGGCGATTACAACACCGAATATGTTCTGGGAATGGGCGCCGGGCTCCATCAAGACATAGACATCATGTGGACTGGCCCTGACGTCTGCTCCCACGAGCTCAGTTACGAGTATACACTGGCGGTATCCGCAGCATTGATGCGGCCAGTAGTCTATTGGGACAATTACCCTGTGAACGATGCCGGAATGAAAGGTGAACTCCATATAGGTCCATATACTGGCAGAGACCAGAAGCTGCCCGAGGTGTGCAGAGGGCTCTTCCTGAATCCGATGAACCAGGCAGAAGCATCGAAGATCGCCCTGAGCGCAGCAGCATCCTATCTTCGCAATCCCGAAGGATATGATCCGAAGGCAGCATGGGAAGCCTCAGCAGTCAAGGTTCTGGGAGTGGACGCCCTGGAGGCGATCACTCTCTTTGCCGATGCATGCGCCATCAGCCCGTTGCATCCCGCAGAACCTCCGTTGCTCAAGGAGGCTGTCGATCGTGCAGTGGAACGCGCAATGGAGGATTTCAAGGAAGGAGCCGGAATCCTCTCTTCGTACATGCTGAAGATGAAGGCATCGGCAGAGATGTTGCGCACAAACCCGAACGAGAAGTTCGTTGAGGAAGCCCGTCCATGGCTGGAGGAGTACGTCAAGTGGTCTGATATAGGCTTGCATATCGCTGAAACCGTTGAAAAATCCGGAGCCTATCTTGCCTCCACGCCCACAAAAGCTAGGCGCACCGGCTTCTCCTTCCGTATGCTGCCGATCGTCGCGGCAAGATCCAGATTGTCGAGGATGATGTCTGACGCTGTGAACTTCAAGACGCGGGTGTGCGGGGATGTTCTGCTGCAACTCGGCCGTGACTTGATGAGGCAGTTGCAATAATCGGGCGAAACCCGACATAGAGAGCCGGGAACCGCATTGTGCCTCAAGTCCCAATCGTTCAGGCACTGCGCGGTTCCTTTACTGCAAGCAGCAGGATGAAAACGACTACTGCCCCGGCAATCAGCGACAGACGAAACATGGCCGGGAGCCCTGCGACATCCGAGATGTATCCTCCCAGAATGGGCGCGCAGGTCCTGAACGGGGCAAGGAGCATCCAGGAGAACGCGGTGTACATTGGCACATCAGCATGGGTTGGAGCAAACTCGGCAAGCATGAGGTTATGGCTCACCGCTATGCCGCTCATTCCGATGTTGGCGAACACAACTGCCGGATACATCTCCAGCACGCTTTGTGCGCTGAGCGCCAGCGCCGCGCCGCAGGCAAAACAGGTTGCAGTTATCTCCAGGCTCAGCTTGTTCCCTTCCCGATCAGCTATCCTTCCCAGTACAGGCATGGCTATGACTGTGGTCCCGACAGCGAAGGCTGTAATCCTCCCAACATCCCTCGTGCCTGCTCCAAACGCCCTCACCGCATACGTAGAGTAGAACGAAGCTGCCGACATGGCAAATGCCATAACAGCCAAAGCCACAATCGTCCAAACGTAGGCCTTGTCCTCTCGCAGCTCCCGAGATGCAGCAGCAATGAACTGACTGACTGATCTGGGCTCTCCGGCTTCTTCGTCGGGCGGTTCCCGCAGCCACAGAAATGGCACCAATGACGCAACCAGGAGTGCAAAGGCTATGACGAAAAGGCGCACGAAGCTCTGGGGAAACTCCACATTCCCCAGAACGTAGCCTGCAGTCTCAGCGCCGACTATGCCGAGTAACCCGGACAACGCTCCTGCCCATCCAAAGAGTCCTCCACGCATGTCAGGGGGAATGCACTTCGGAAGAATGGAGTAGTAGACTGTCATATTGACCCCCTGAGTCAGGCTGGCAAGGGTCCATGCTGCCAGAAAAAGTCTGACGGCAAGAGACGGTCTCGCAAGTCCCCACATCATCACCACGCCTGCCATGGAGAGGATGAACAGCCTTTCAAGAAGACCTAGCCCTACAAGAGTCCGCTTCCTTGTGGGCCGTCGGCCCAGGTATGGAGCGATGAATATGCCTGGCAATAAAGAGCCAAAGCTCTGCAAGGCGGGCACAAGCCCAATAGCGAGGTTGGACGCTCCCAGATTGGTAAGGAGAAGCGGCATTATCGTGCTCGTGGATATAAGAGAAAACGCCAGCGGATATCCGAAGGCATCTACAAAGAACAGGGCATAGTTGATCCTCATATCCCGGCGATGATGTTGAGACCTGGGAAGAGCCAAAGGGTATTCACCCCCAATAACGCAAACGCACAACTAGTATTGCGGCAACAGGGCAAACATAGCATATAGGGTTCGCGACGATACCGGGCCCTTACAAGGCCCCACGGGTTGCAGCAAAGTGTCTATTTTTTAGTCGTTTCCTAAACCAAAGTGACTAAATTCTAGACCGGGCCGGGCTAAAATTTAGTCCTTTTCACATAACAACCGATGCGGAGGGCCCGTATACATCGGCGTATAGGTATATTATAGTGGAAGTCTCTGTATCGTGTGGCACGCACGGGCATAGATGTATGCACTTGAGGGAATTACACCCATCACGTGCCCTTCGCGGTCTAAATTCTAGACTCCCACCGTCTATTTTTTAGACCGAAACGGATTTCAAATGACTAGAATTTAGACCGATTGAACCGCACAAAGATTGCAAGGTTGTGGCCGGGAACTGAATCATGAATAATCCCAGTCAAAACGGGCTGCACCATCGAACCCCACACCCCACGACATACACCCATCTCCTAGCCTTAGCCGGATCAGCGCCGGGCCCGCAGCCATATGGCGGGCTGATTTTCATTGCACAGCCCCAGCCACAATTCAAGTGAGATCCGGACCACCATTCCACCTGGCCGGGCAAGATTAGTAGCGGTGTTCTCGGCAAACCTAGCGCAACTGGCGTAACGTCAAGCGCAGCGCAGCCCTCAACCTAGGGTAATCATGTTCCGACACCAAGAACGGATCCCGGCTTAATCGCCTGCGCACCCCCTTTCTCCAAGCATGGGGGTTTCAATCAGGAGTAGCCATGCGGGTGGCTGTCATGCCACTTCCACGCCGAGGCTATGATATCGCCGAGCTTCGTGTAATTGGGGGACCATCCAAGTTCGCTTGCGGCCCTCTCGGCAGAGGCAACCAGAACAGCAGGATCGCCTGCTCGCCTTCCTTCTCGGGTTGCAGGAATGGGCCTGCCCACTGCCTGTTCTGACTCCCGCACGACCTGAAGCACAGAAAACCCCGTTCCATTGCCAAGATTATATGCAGTAGTTGCTGCGCCGCTTGAGAGGGCATCCATGGCAAGGAGATGCGCGTCGGCAAGGTCGTCTACATGAATGTAGTCGCGAATGCAAGTACCATCTTCCGTCGGATAGTCAGTTCCGAATATGCTCACCTTCTCCCGAAGTCCAATGGCCGTCCTGAGCACTATTGGGATAAGGTGGGTTTCGGGGTCGTGTGCCTCACCCATCTCCCCTGAACTGTGGGCTCCGGCCGCATTGAAATACCGAAGGGATATGGACCTTATCCCGTGCGCCTGGTCGTAGCCACGGAGCATATGCTCTATTGCGAGCTTCGTCATGCCATATGTGCTCGTCGGAGCTTTAGCATGATCCTCACTGATCAGCGCCGTTGTAGGCTCCCCGTATACAGCAGCGCTCGACGAGAAGACTATCTTGTCGACTCCGCTGTCTACCATTGCATCCAGGAGCTCAACCGCACACCCAACGTTATTTCGCCAGTATTTCGCCGGGTTGCGCATAGACTCCCCAACCAGGCTGGCCGCTGCAAAGTGCATGACAGCATCGATTTCGCGGGAGACAAGCAGCTCGCCCACTCTCTCCCTGTCACCGACATCGCCAACTACAAGCTCTGCGCATCCCCCGCCGGCGGCCGCCTTTCCGGCAACCTCCACCGCCTTCGCATGCCCGGTTGAAAGATTGTCGAGCACAGTCACCAAATGGCCTCTAGAGACCAGGTGCCGCACGACATGGCTCCCTACGTATCCTGCTCCGCCAACTGCAAGAACTCTCAAGGCAAATCCCCCTTCGAAAATGACACAGAGTCCATTTCGACAGGGGGATCATTCTTACCTTCTGCCATCAGGCAATCCATCACGGCGCTCTAAGGGATCCGGCAACTGAGAGCCAAAGCCGGCAGGTTTATCTCATCATGCCGTTGGTTTCCTGGGATTGGGCGTCTTGATTATCAGCACTTCCAGTTTCGAGTTCTCACTGGCGTTGAGGCCGTGAGGAATCTCAGCCGGGCTCACAATGATATCGCCCATTCTAACCCGGGCCGACTCATCCCCTATGTGTACTTCTCCTTCTCCAGCGGACACGTAAAAGAGCACATCAACAGGGGTTTTGTGCATAGGCACTCTTCCTTCAGGCGGGAGGGTAAGCATCACGACTGATACAGGCTCTCTGTCAACGAGGAAACGCACCTCTTCGCCTCTAGGGTTCTTAGATGTCGGGACTTCGCTCGGCCTTATGACTTCAACCATTACTCGACCCTCCAGTCATAGATAATACTCGTCTGCGCACTGGGCGCACTGGGCAGCTCTACTGGCCCAGAATGGCTTCAAGATCCTCATTCACTGTGGATATTGGCATTATGTTGAACTTGTCGCTCAGAATCCCAACTACCTCGGGCGTAAGGAACGAAGGCAATGTGGGACCAAGCCTGATGTTTTTAACACCCAGGTGAAGCAGGGAAAGAAGTATGCAGACCGCTTTCTGCTCATACCATGAGAGTATCATCGAAAGGGGCAGCCCATTGATGTCGGTCTCAAAAGCCTTCGCAAGTTCCTGGGCTATGACTACAGCTGAATATGCGTCATTGCACTGCCCAACATCGAGGAGCCTCGGGATGCCATCAATCTCGCCAAACTCCAGCTTGTTGAAGCGGTACTTGCCGCATGCCAGGGTCAGTATGAGGCAATCTTCCGGCACCTTGCTTGCAAGCTCTGTGTAGTAATTCCGCCCTGTCTTCGCCCCATCACACCCGCCAATCAGGAAGAAGTGGCGAATCTTCCCGCTCTTCACGCCGTCAATCACTTTGCCTGCAACACTCAGCACGGCATTATGACCAAATCCAACAGTTATCCACTGTTCAGCAGCATCCTCAGCGAACCCCGGTTCTGCGAGGGCAGCATCTATTACAGGAGAGAAGTTCCGGTCGTCAATGTGCACAAC
Organism: Bacillota bacterium; assembly: GCA_003456765.1. Classification (GTDB taxonomy): domain Bacteria; phylum Bacillota; class DTU025; order DTU025; family DTU025; genus UBA10085. Next base: position 1,044 of record DMOT01000180.1, on the reverse strand, counting down.
CCCCGGCCACGCAACCAGCCCTGAAGTGAAGATTCGGTGCTGGTATGATTCCTTCGGCCGCTGTATGCAGTTGGTGGTCATGAGTATGGCCCCTGGAAACTCCTCAAACTCCTTGCGCTGATCCTGCCAGGCGCCGCCGTAGTTGCCCACCAGATGAGGGTACTTCTTGAGCTCCGGATAGCCATGGGCCGGAAGCATCTCGCCATGGGTATATACGTTTATGCCCTTCCCCTCAGTCTGCTTCAGGATAGCCTCAAGGTCGGGAAAATCATGCCCTGATACGAGTATCGCCTTGCCCTTCACAGGCGTGACGCGTACCCGGGTTGGAACGGGATTGCCGTACGCGCCTGTGTTGGCAGTATCAAGCATTCCCATTACGTCTATGTTCACTTCGCCCACCTTAAGAGCCATGGCAAGGCCTTCATCGGCTGAGATGGACGGACGAGCCAGAAAATCTAAGGCCTCGTGGAAGAATGCGTACACGCTCTCCCGCTCAACCCCGATTATCTGAGCGTGGTCAGCATAAGCCGCCATACCCTTGAGACCGAATAGGATGAGGTCAGCAATTCCCGTCGCGTCTTCCCCTATGGTGTCAACTCGCCGGCGATCAGATGCAGTAACTTCTTCGCCCTGTTTCACCAACCCGTCCAGATCCGGCGCCGGAACCCAAAGCGCTGCAGCGCCCAGCTGCTCAGGAGCTTCAGGCTCTACATCCGTTTCCCGGCATGCTTCCTCATACATAGCCCGCGCCCTGTCTCTGAGGCCGGCTGCCTGCCTGATCAAAACCTCCAGCCTTTCGGGGTCGAAGTTGACGTTTGTGATGGTTGTGAAAAGTGCCTTGATTACGAATACATCGATCTCGTGATCACGCGCCCCGTGCTCTCGAGCGCGGTGTGCGTAGACTGCAATGCCCTTGATTGCATGAATAAGAAGGTCCTGCAAAGCTGCAGTGCGGGTATCTTTGCCGCAGACCCCCATCACAGTACAGCCCGTTCCACTCGCTCTTTGCTCGCACTGATAACAGAACATCCAATTCGCCTCCCT
>DMOT01000076.1 GCA_003456765.1 Bacillota bacterium | reverse complement strand
ACGAATTGGCGGACACGAATCCATCGATCGGTGGCAGCCGAGGTCTTCGCCCCGCGTCGCTGAGGCAGGGCGCCAAGTTGAAACTCCTGGTTGAGACGATGTTCAGGGAAGGGCATTCCCGCGAGGAGATCTACGAGACGTTGAGGAAGCAGCAGCCTTCCCGGGAGACACTTGGCACAACCCCCCGAAATATCACCGGCATACTGGCCACGATGGCGGACCTGGCTGCTGGCTCTGCCGACGCAGGGACGCCGGTGGTGCTGATAAGGAACTTCCCTTTCAAGCCGGCCAAATAGGCTAGTCGCAGCATGTAGGGAGCCCAGATTCGGGCTCCCTTTTTTGTCTGCTGATGCTCCTCCTGGCAATCCAGACTGGAAATCGCTTTTGCAATGCGCGTCTCCCAATGTGCGCCAGACTCCCATTCATGTTATTATTCTAGTGTAAACTGAGGGCAACTGAAGGAGGGACGCCGTATTGAAAGGATTTTCGGTCGACACCTTTGAGAAGCAACAGGCTATCGACATCACCGTACAGGTGGAATCGTGCATTGCTGCAGAAGGAATCGAGGACGGCATATGCCTGATTCAGGTACCCCACACAACGTGCGGAATCATTGTCAATGAACACTTTGACGCCAGTGTCTCCAAAGACATTCTTGATTGCCTGGATCGCATTGCCCCGCCGGACGCCACGTATTCACACAAGGAAGGCAATGCACACGCCCATATCAAATCCACTCTGGTCGGCTCTACACAGATGCTAGTCATAGAAGACGGGCAACTCATGCTGGGAACATGGCAGCGCATCCTTTTCTTTGAGTTTGACGGGCCGCGGCAGCGCAGAGTATGGGTAAAGGCACTGGAACACCGTAGGTAGAATACTTGCATAAGTCATCATCAATGCATGGTAATGATAGCGCCTCACGCCAGCCCCAGAGTAAGACGTTTCGGGAGCCTGCGTGACATCTACCGACATCATGACTGCTTGAGAATGGAGGGCGCCATCTGTGGCCAATTCCCGAATCCGAAACACCAAACGCCTGCTGGGGTTAGCAGCCGTTTTCATTCTCTGTGCGCTGGCTGGATCGGCCTTGCTATCTTTTCGATCTTCAGCGGAATCCGAAGCACTGACCGCAACCTTCATCGACGTGGGACAGGGTGATGCAATCCTTGTATCAACACATGATGGCCATCACATGCTGGTTGACGGAGGACCGCGAGCAGCCGGGGCCAGGCTCGCAGAGACGCTTGACCGGATGGGTGTGACCCACCTGGATATGCTCGTCTCAACCCACCCTCACGAAGACCACATAGGCGGCCTCATTGAAGTGCTGGACTGCTTGACAGTAGGCACGGTAGCCGACTCCGCAAAGCCGCACACTACTGCGACCTACGAGTCGTACCTGACAAAGATCTATGAGAAGGGCATACCCTTCTCTGCACCCAGGGCCGGAGATTCGTTCAGCCTGGGCAATGCCGAGGTCCGGGTATTGTGGCCAACCGAGCCTCTGCCGCCAGACATCAATGACTGCTCGCTTGTCCTGGAAGTCATCTACGGAAAATCGCGCGTTCTGCTCACAGGAGATATTAGCGGATACACGGAACGCACTCTGGCAGGCGAAGGCTCGCTTGACAGAATCAATCTGCTGAAAGTGGCCCATCACGGCAGCAGAAGCTCGACAACCCAGACCTTTCTGGCCGCAACTTCGCCGGATGTTGCTGTAATACAAGTGGGAACAGGTAACGACTACAACCACCCTTCCGACCAGGCGCTGGCGAATCTCAGGTCAAGAGACGCTCTCGTCTACAGGACTGACGAGCATGGCCACGTCACCGTGAAGCTGCGCTCAGACGGAAGAACGTGGTCCGTCAATATCGAAAAACCAGGTGACGACCTTCGCGCTGCGTGTGGCAGCAAGGTGTTCCACACGAAGACGTGCCCATATGCAAAGAGGATCGCCCCAGCCAGAGAGATGGTCATTTTCGACCGGGAACAGGCCCTGAATGCCGGCTACAGGCCGTGCAAGGCCTGCAATCCATAGATCACATCCACGTGAGGTGTGTAGATTGAAGTTTCTTGCCACATTGGACCGGATAGAAGGGGAGATTGCGGTCCTTCTGGTGCGACCTGATGAGTGCATCCAGATTTTCTGGCCGACCTGCGCCCTCCCTGAAGATGCCGTCGAAGGCGCTGTGCTCGACATATCAGTCCAGGTCAGCGAGGCCGAGACTGAGGCCGCCGCAGAACGCGTACAGTCGCTCCTCGACAAACTCCTGGGCAGAGAGACCGGGCAGTCGGACGGCGAAACAGACGGATAGGAAAAAATGGGCGCATGTGCGCCCACTGGCCGTCCATGGCACCCGGGAAGCCGCCTATCTGCGATGGCCGCCATGGCCACCGCAGCCGCACTGCCCCTTCGAGGGATCGGGCTTCAAGTCGTCGGCAATCTTCTTCCAGCCATCTTGAAGCTGGCCAAGGGCAGCCCCCAGCGCCTCGGCAAACTCGCCCTCCACCTCGATTCTCCGTCCACACTTGCTGCATACAACATAGCCTTCTACAAACGTTTCGAAGCTTTCCTCCATCATCTCGATATATGG
>DMOT01000077.1 GCA_003456765.1 Bacillota bacterium | reverse complement strand
GCGGGACCGCACAGGGCAAGCAGAGCATTGAACTTGCATCTCTCCTCCATCGCGACTTTTGCTATTCCTTGAAATGCCAGGCTTCTGACTCTGTCAATGTCAGATGAGAGGATTGCCTGCGCCCAGACGGACAGCTGTCCGTCATTGGCATTCTTCAGTGGTCCTTGCGCCAAGTCCACGACTGCGCCAATGCGGGCCCCGGCAAGCTCGCACACATCCTTCACGGAGTTCACTTCGCTCGCCCCTACCCCGCTTACAGCCACAATTCCGACAGTCTTCCCCTCGAGAGCTCCCCGTACTACGTAGGAAACACTCTCTTCAACGTATCTTCGTGCAGTCTCAAGTTCCTGGGCCAGGGCATCACGGTCTTGTGATAACCTATTGAAGTCGGCATCGAGCCTCTCGATCAGAGCTCTCTGTTGTCCTGCCAGTCCTTCATCGCCTGACATGGCAGCGCCCAGCAGGATTCCAATCCCGAGAGCCACGAATACCGCCGCCAAAGACACAACATGATAGCGAAGGCTCATCACGGCAATCTCTCCATCCAGTTCGCTTTTGCGTCAAAGAAGGCCCAGCATCAGACGGATTCTCAGGTATATTAGCCTGGCCATGTCGGCCACGGAGCCCGAAAAAAGGGCTATGGCTACAATGGGCACCGCTGCCGCCAGAAGGATGCCGACTATGTGCCCTACGCGTAGCCTTCCCCTGTAGAGCTGGCTCACTCCTTTTGCATCGACCAGTACCGCTCCTACCTTCAGCCTCACAAGGAAAGTGCTACCCATCCCCGGTCTGCCCTTTTCAAGGAAGTCAAGCATGTTCGAATGGGCTCCTACTGCCACTATGAGCGAGGCATCCTTCTCGTAGGCAAGGAGCATTGCAATATCCTCGCTTGTGCCGGGGCAACTGAATGTCTTGTGCGAAAGGCCAAGCTTCGCCAACCTTTCAGACCCTGGCGACCGCCCGTCAGGATACGAATGGGCGATCAGCTCGGCTCCGGAAAAGAGCGCCCTGTCGGATACCGAATCCATATCACCGACGATGATATCAGGCAAGAATCCCCTTTCCATAAGAGCATCCGCTCCTCCGTCGACGCCTATGAGAACAGGGGACATCTCCCTAACATAGGGCGCCACGGCATCCAGATCCTCCTCATATCTCGGCCCCCTGACAGCGATCAGGCAATGTCTCCCGCTGATCGCGGTCTCCACAGAGGGGATATCCATGTCTCCAAGTATGATTCCTTTCTCTTTCACGGCATATTGAAGCGTGTTGACGACGAACTTCTCCAGCTCTGCCTCAAGGTTCTCCTCCGCCTTACGATAGGCAAGCTCCAGTGTGTCCCTGGTTACCCACACGCCACTGCCTATGAGTTCCCCTTCCCGGTAAACGTGGTCTCCTACTACTTCAATGGCGTCGCCGTCGGCAATTGCGTCTATGAGATGAGAGCCGACCCCATCCAGCACAGGAATGCCCGAGTCCAGCAAGATTCCTGGACCCGGGCACCTGTATCTGCCAGTAATAGAACGGTCGGCATTTATCACGATTTTGGGACGAGCCCCAACCAGAGCCCTGCCTGACACCTCATCGATATCAGAGTGGGCTATTACTGCAACGTCCCCCGGCTCGAGCCGGGATATCAGGTTCTTCGTTTTTCGGTCAGCTTTGGCTGACCCTCTGAGATGAACAGGAGGGTTGCCCGCCAAATCCCCGGCTCGGCTGCCCCGCCCTCTCACAGCGCCATCATCGTCCATATTCTTATTGATTCCCTACGTCACGCTGTGCATTCAACGGGTCAAGTGAGCATCTAGCGCCTCATTTGGGATGCGAGGTCTATCTTTATCTTGCTGGCGATACGTGTTATGAAGGCCGAATTAGTGGGGCGCCCCTTTTCAGCGTCAACAGTGTAACCGAATACCCGGTTGATCACGTTGATATCTCCACGATTCCATGCTGTCTCAATAGCATGCCTCATGGCGCGTTCAACTCTGGAAGGCGTAGTATCATGCGTTTTGGCGATTGCCGGATATACGACATATGTCATGCTGCCCATGGCGGGCCCTTTTTCCAAAGCCATGATGATTGCATCACGCAAATAGAGATAACCCTTGATGTTTGCAGGTACGCCCATCCTGTGCAGGGCCTTGCTTGCTTCAACATCATACCTGGAATTGACGTTGCCTGCGCCCAGCGTTGGGCTTTCACGTAGCCGGGACTCTGAAGGGCGCTCCGGCGGGAGCGCTGCAAGCCGCCGGATTCGCCCCGCCAACACCTCAAGGTCAAAGGGCTTAGCCATGTAGTAATCGGCCCCTTGAGCCACTACGCTGGCGGCAGTGGTCTCCAGGCCTATTGCTGTGATTACGAGCACACGGGGATGTGGAACCAGGTTCGCGCTGCCTAAGTACTCTATTACGCCCAGCCCGTCAAGGTGCGGCATAATCAGGTCGAGCAAAACCACATCTGGCGCAGTGTTTCTTATCACCTCAATGGCCTCGGAGCCATTGTAGGCTACGCCGCACATGGACATGTCAGGCTGGGTCGAGACGAACTCGGATACTACTTTGACCAGGTCGACATTGTCGTCGACCATAACCAATCGAATCAGGCTCTTGGACATTATCCGCAGCCTCCACGATCAATGGTAATGCCACTTTCTACGGGATAGTGTCCATCTCCTGCCTCACTGATCGGTAGCCGGATCCACCAGCCCACACCTTATGGCATACAGCGCAACCTGTATCCTGTTCTCAACCCCCAATTTCCTGCGTATACTGGTGACATAGTTTTTCACGGTTTTATCCGATATGAAGAGTTTTTCACCGATGGCCTGGTTGCTCAGTCCTAGAGCCACCATTCCTATTATCTCCCGCTCACGAGGAGAAAGCTTCTCCAGCGCAAGCGCGGCAGATGAGTCCACTTCGGGTCTATCTTGCGGCACAGGCCTCACCTCTCAACCCCGTCAGGGCGTGTACGCAGACGAAGCAGACTTGCTTCTCCCTCTGGCGCTACATAATATGTAGAGCCAAATCTCCCTGTGTATAGGCTTTTTGACGGGGTCAATACCGAACGCCTATGCTGCCATCATCACTCTGCTATTCTCAGGCAGCCCACATGGCCGCCCGCCCTACAGCCTGGTCGGCTCGATTCATGAGTCCGGCTACACTCATCATGTGTTCGGCGAAAACTCCATATCCTCTTAAAGGGTCAGACACGAAGACGTGGGTCACGGCTCCGACCAGCTTTCCGCCCTGGATTATCGGCGATCCGCTCATTCCCTGCACTATTCCACCTGTAAGCTCAATGAGGCGCGGATCCACTACCCTAATGACAAGGCCCTTGCCGGAAATCCTGGTCTGCTTTGCGACCTTCACTATTTCGACCTCGAACCTTTCTATGGCAGACCCGGAGATCACTGTCATGATCTCGGCAGGGCCTTCATGGACCGCGCTGGATAGTGCAACAGGGATCGGTTCAGGGTAGTATTCATTAGGCAGCGGCTCATCCAAAGTGCCGTATATCCCAACTGCCGTGTTGGCCTCAACAACCCCTACATTGTCGAGCGCGCCTGCGAATGTTCCTATCTTCTCGCCGGGCCTTCCCGCACCGCTCACATCTATTCCAGACACACGCGCGGACACGATCCTGCCGTCCTCTATGGAAAGCTCCTTTCCGGTCTGGGGATCCACAACCACATGCCCCAATGCCCCGTACCGCATGGTCTCCGGGTGCCAGAAAGTGAGGGTGCCTACACCGGCTGCATTATCCCTCACATAAACACCGATCCGATAGCCTTCCTCGGCGGGCGCAGGCAGAATCGTGACATCGAATTCCTGTCCGTCGCGGACAATGCCTACACGCACTGGCCTTCCGCCTACGGCAGCTCGGCTCACGAGGCCCTCTAGCTGGCGAGGGTCAGAAATCTCATAGCCATCAACAGAAACGATCAAGTCTCCGACCTCGATTCCCCCGTCCCGGGCAGGCATGTACCTCAGGCCGTCTATGCCAATCACGGGGTACATTCCCATTACCCTTACTCCGCGGCTAGCCAGGAGAATGCCGATGGAATGCCCGCCTGGAATCACCCGCATTTGTGG
>DMOT01000040.1 GCA_003456765.1 Bacillota bacterium | reverse complement strand
GGTGACGAACTTCTCGCAGACTACCGGGTATCTACTGACAAGCAAAGGACTGCCGATGAGTGGGGCATGCTTCTTCTGGAGTTGCTTGGACACGGGAAGATCGACATTTCCGGGATTTGCGGAGTGATCATCTCCTCTGTGGTTCCGCCGGCAATTACTGAATTGGAGAAGATGTCACGCAGATACTTCCGGTGCGAGCCAGAAATAGTGGGACCGGGTATGAAGACCGGGATGCCCATACGGTACGAGAATCCTAAGGAAGTGGGAGCCGACAGGATTGTGAATGCTGTTGCCGGATACGAGCTGTACGGCGGCCCGCTCATTATCGTGGATTTCGGCACCGCTACTACATTCTGCGCTGTTGATGAGTGCGGGGAGTACCTTGGTGGTGCGATTGCTCCCGGAATAATGATATCAGCCGAGGCGCTATATATGAGGGCAGCCCGCCTTCCCAGAGTGGAATTGACAAAGCCTCAGTCGGTAATCGGCAAGAACACGGTCTCGAGCATGCAGTCGGGGATTTTGTATGGCTTCGTGGGCCAGGTTGACGGGATCGTGCGGAGGATGAAGCAGGAGTTGGGGGGACGTGCGAAGGTGATCGCAACCGGCGGACTTGCGGACGCAATATCCTTTGAATCAGACGAGGTTGATGAGGTCAACCAGAACCTGACGTTGATAGGGCTTCGCATTCTATGGGAACGGAATCATTCCTAGATTCGATTCAGCGGGGTGATGTGTTGACTACCAGTTTCAGCCTGCAGAGTGCAGGCAACGGTCCGTCAGATTCTGGATCCGATGGCAGTATGGAAAGAGCAGTGCTAGTAGGATTGGAGACTGCTGCTCCTTCTGTATGGAACATAGACGATTCCATGGGAGAACTGGCGCATTTGACTGAGACTGCCGGAGCGGCAGTAGTCGCTACTGTGGTTCAGAAGAAAGGCAAGCCGGATCCTGCCTGCTATGTAGGGGAGGGCAAGGCCAGGGAGATTGAGATGGTTCGCTCGGCAACAGAGGCGAACGTGGTGATCTTTGATGATGAGCTCACTCCTGCGCAGCAACGGAATCTTGAGGAGATCATCGACGGGCGAGTGATCGACAGAACTGAGCTCATCCTTGACATCTTTGCGCAGCGTGCCGCTACATCCGAAGGTAAGCTCCAGGTTGAGCTGGCACAGCTCAACTACATGCTCCCAAGGCTGGCGGGGCGCGGCACGGAGCTATCGAGGCTGGGGGGCGGTATCGGCACTCGAGGCCCCGGTGAAACGAAGCTTGAGGCAGATCGCAGAACTATTCGAAATCGAATATCCAGCATAAGCAAGGAGCTCGAAGCAGTCAGGCAGCGCCGTACGGTGCAGCGCCAGAAGAGGCGCGATGCCCATCTGCCACTTGTTGCGCTAGTAGGTTACACCAATGCAGGGAAGTCGAGTCTTCTCAATACCCTTACTGGCGCAGAAGCCCTCGTTGAGGACAAGCTTTTTGCCACTCTTGACCCAACGACGCGGAAGTATACGCTTCCGGACGGGCAGGCGCTGCTCCTCACGGATACGGTAGGATTCATACAGAAGCTCCCGCATCACCTGATAATGGCATTTCGAGCCACCTTGGAAGAGGTTGTGGATGCCGACATGTTGTTGCATGTTGTCGATGCCTCCCATCCGCGCGCAATGGAACACTGCGAAGCCGTCTTTGATGTGCTACGCGAGATTGACGCCGCGGACCACCCGGTCGTGACGGTGCTCAATAAGTCAGATCTGCCGGAATCCGGCCCGATGATAGAGCGACTCCATCACGTCTATCCAAAGAGCGTCGGAGTTTCCACTGTAACCAGTGAGGGCCTTGACGACCTGGCCGAGATGATATCGGAGGAGCTGTCGAGCTGGAGGGTTAGGGTGGAGGAGGTAATTCCCTATGGAGATCCGGTGTTGGCCCTTATCAGAGCAAGGGGAACAGTAATCTCTGAGGAGTATCGAGAGGACGGAGTGGCCATAGTGGCTGATGTAGATCGAGTAGTTGCAGATCAGGCCATAAAGGCGAGGCCAAATGGATCAAGGCGCTAAAGGCCTGGGAGCAGGCCGGACCGGATCAGAAAGAGGCGACCTCGGGCAGCCTTCCTCCAGGGCCCGAGGTTTCTCCATCGGCGCAGTGCGCATGGAAAATCCGCTCGTGCTTGCTCCCATGGCCGGAGTATGTGATGCTCCCTTCAGGCTCATATGCAGAGAGATGGGCTGTGCCCTGACGTACACGGAGATGGTCAGCGGCATGGCCCTGGTTCATGCCAATACGCGAACCATGGAGATGTTGGCAATCTCCGAAGATGATCATCCCATTGCTGTGCAGCTCTTCGGATCAGACCCGGGTGTGATGGCTCGGGCTGCTGTCATGGTTGAGCAGAAAGGCGCCGACATCATAGACATAAACATGGGATGCCCCGTCCCAAAGATTGTGAAGAACAGAGAGGGGTCGGCACTCATGCGCGACCCTGAGCGGGCCTGGGCCATTGTTCGGGCTGTGAGGAAAGAAGTGAGAGTTCCGGTTACAGTCAAGATCCGCAAGGGATGGGATGATTACAGTGTGAACGCTGTCGGGTTTGCCAAGGGGTGTGTGGAGGCCGGGGCAGACGGCATTGCAGTCCATGGCCGCACCCGCGAGCAAGGCTACAGCGGCGAGGCTGATTGGCACATTATCGCCCAGGTTGCCGATGCCTTGGATGTGCCGGTGATCGGGAACGGGGATGTGACCTGTGCCGAGGATGCCCTGGAGATTATGGAGCAGACGGGTTGCGTTGGAGTGATGATAGGCCGTGGGGCCCTGGGCAATCCGTGGATCTTCCGGGAATGCCTTCACTACCTGGATACAGGTGAACTCCTGCCCGAGCCGGAGCTTTACGAGAGGGTTTCAATGGCGCTGCGGCATCTTGATGATGCAGTTGAGTTCAAGGGAGAAAGAGTGGCCGTCCGCGAGATGCGAAAGCACCTGGCCTGGTACATTCGAGGGCTTAGAGGTGCGGCGCGAACGCGCGACGCCATAAACACTTCAGAGAGGGTTGAGGAGTTGCGCGGCATCATGTTGGAGTACTTGAGTTGATTCAGATCCGGTGCCCTGTCCAGTGGGGATCAACGCGCTCTATCATCCAGTTCACATCAGCAAGACAGTGGCAATGCGCAGCTGAGAAGTGGTTCAGCGCTGCACCCGCTGTTGACCCGCCAGTTTCCTTCCAGGTTTTTGCCTATCCACTTGTTTCACGCGGCCTCCTCTGCTAGAATCATGGTGTGCACATAAGTGTGAACATCCCTATGTCTTCCACGGGGAGGTGAGTTCCACGAATCTCATACGCGTTGGCGACAAGGTAATCGACAGGGACAGGATAGACAGGACAATTGACAAGCTGCTTGACATGAGGCGGAATGGCGTGTCGCAGGCGGAAGCAGCGGCAGCTGTCGGAATCGATAGACCCTTCGTGTCGCGCCTTGAAAACCTCGGCGAGATTAGAAAAGGCAGGCGAGTTGCTCTTATCGGCTTTCCAATAGGGAACAAGGAGGATGTAGAACGGCTCGCAAAGAAGGCAGGCGTGGACTTTGTCTGGCTCATGAACGACGTTGAAAGATGGGCTTATGTAGAGGAGAGGTCAGGGATAGAATTGCTGAATGACGTTGTTCGTGAGATATCCGATTTCCACCAGTATGATCAGGTAATCTTCCTGGGCTCAGATTTCCGGGTTCGTCTGATCGAGGCGATTCTGGGGGAAAAGGTGATATCTGTGGTGATCGGGAAATCCCCGATCAAAGAGGATGTCAACATAGATCCCGAGGAAATGGCTGCCCTAATAGAAGCCGTGCGGGGAGGCGCTTGATAGGCATGAAGCACGTTGTGAGTGTCAGCATAGGCTCATCTGAACGTAACCATTCAGCAACAGTCAATCTGCTGGGAGAGGAGATTCTTGT
>DMOT01000119.1 GCA_003456765.1 Bacillota bacterium | reverse complement strand
TGCGCTTAGTTGAAGGTGCCTATTTTTCCCGCGGGGAGCTGAAAACAGCCTGTTGACGCCTACTCAGGCAAATGAGACTGCTTCATTGCCAGAGAGGAAGCTGTTCTTGCCAAATTGTGCAACTGGCATGCGCGAGAAATCGGCTACAACGCAAATGCCTCGAACTCGGCCCGGATTTCCCCTATACCCTTTTGTGTGAGATAATGAAGAAGTATTATGCACATTGGAATTTGACGTAATCGGAAAGGAGACTGCCCAGTGTCTACTCCGCTCCAAGAAGCCGTAGCAGAAGTTGTTGCAGCCGTGGCTCCCCTAACGATTGCAGTGGCCGTGCTGAGCATTATCTTCCTGGGTTTCTCATGGACCAATCTTGTACAGCTCCTAGTTGGCGCACTTTTCACTACAGCAGGGCTGTTTCTGTTCCTGCGCGGCACGCGCATCGCTCTATTGCCGATGGGCGAGATGATTGGAGCCTATCTCCCCAAACACGGTTCCATGGCCCTTTTGGTGGCCACATCCTTCATCTTCACCTTCAGTGTCACTATCGCAGACCCTTCAGTGCACGTACTGGTATCACAGGTTGCATCCTTCCCTGACGCGGGCATCAACCCCAGTCTGCTGGCTGTGTTGATCTCCGGCGGCATGGGGCTGCTCGTGACGGTGGCAATACTTCGGATCGTTCTCGACGTTCCAATGAAATATATCCTTCTGGGCGTTTATTCTGCCGCAATCATCTTGTCCTTTTTCACCAAACCCGAACTGGTTCCGTTCTTCTTTGATTCCGGCAGCGTATCGACTGGCCCCATGGCAGTGCCATGCATTATATCCCTGGGGCTGGGCACTGCATCTGTCCTGCAGCGCAAGGAATCGCTGGGTGACGGATTCGGCCTGGTCGGGTTGGCTACTTTAGGGCCTATCCTCGTTCTCATGATCTGGGGGGTGTTCATCTGATGGGCGAAATAGTCGTCTTTCAGGGGTTTCCTGCAGTCATGGCCGAAGTGGCCAGGACCCTCATCCCCCTGGCGGCTCTATTCTTCATATTCCAAACCTTCTTCTTGAAGTTGCCGCGCACATTCATACGCCGAGTTGTCGTAGGCATGATATCGACATTCATCGGGCTTTCCCTCTTCTTGCAGGGAGTTCAAATAGCCTTCGTCCCCATAGGGAAAATGCTCGGTGCTAAGATCGGAGCCCTGCCTAATCCTATCTACGCACTCCCCGTTGGGTTCGTCCTGGGGATGCTCGTGGTGCTGGCAGAACCATCAGCAAGGGTACTGAGCGGAGAAGTAGAGAAAGCCTCGGCCGGCTCCATACGCGAATCGTTCTTGCTGCGAACAATGGCCAGTGGAGTTGCAGTCCTGGTCGGGGTGGGCTATTACTTCATCGCCCGCGGCATTGCACTGACGTGGATCATCATACCTGGATACATTGTCGCACTCACTCTGCTCAGGTGGGTCGATCCAGCCTTCTCCGCTATCGCCTTTGACTCCGGCGCCGTGGCTACAGGACCTTTGACAGTCACCTTTTTGATGTCGCTCGGACTGGGAATCGCCGCCGAAAAGCTCGGAGGGCCTACCATGAATGCAGGTTTCGGTCTCGTATGCTTGATCGCTCTCGCCTCTACACTCGCTGTGGAAGGCATGAGCTTCATCTTCAAGCGAAATTCTACTGAGGAAGACAGGAGGAAAAGCTCGTGTCAGAAGGATACGACCTCATCGTAACGATTATCAATAAGGGTTGGGCAGACGAAGTTGTCGGGGCGTCTCGGCGCGCCGGCGCAGAGGGAGGCACCATTCTCTACGGCCGAGGAACTGGAGTGCATGAGCAAAAGACCTTCCTGGGAATCTTGATTGAGCCTGAAAAAGAGGTGGTTCTCACTCTCATCCCGCGTGAGCTGACCGACACAGTCATGAAAGCGATAATCGATGCCGGACAGCTCGAAAAGCCGGGCACAGGAATAGCGTTCGTCCTGGATGCCAGCAAGGTAGCGGGAATTGTCCACAGGCAAGATCTAGAGTAGAGGAGCGAAGCGCCGCCCCCACATCGCCACCCTTCCGCGCCGGGTGGCGATGGCATTTCCCTGCCCATATGCATGCCGGATCACGCATCCATCCCTCACAGAGCCATGCCTTCACGTCCTCCGGAAGGCTTCCTCCTTTCGCACTCTCTTTGCCACAGTTATCTAAATTCCACTTATGGGAATAATAGCTGTGATCGCAAGTGTACTCATTGAATAGGAGGACGCGAAATGAGAAAACGAAGCTTGATGCTTCTCCTGCTAGCTATCGGATTGAGTCTTCTCACCGCAGGTTGCCCAGACATGGGCATGTTTCGGAAGAAGCCTGAAGCAAGCTACTCCAAAGAGCATACTTTCGGCCCCTACACAATAACTGTATCCGCAACCGCCACAGCAAAAGATCAAACCGGGCCTCGAGAAGGCAGAATAACAGTAGCGCGCAAGGGCGACGAGACCGTCTCAAAGACCTTTGAAACGGACCCGATCCATACATCATGGGTGACAGACCTCGACTCCAACGACAAGTTCGAAGTGCTCGCATGGAGCGTGTCGCCGGGGGACGAGAAGTACGGCGCTCTGCATGTATATGAATGGAACGAACCCGAGCTGAGAGAGCAACCATTTCCCGACCTGACAGAAGAGCAGAAGGTCGGCTACCGGGGGAACGATGACTACTCGGTGGAAAACAACAAGGTCGTCCGATCTTTCCCCTTAGTCATGAATGAGGATGAGGTGACTGCGCAGTCGCAGAGAAGGACCCTGTGGTACAGCTATCGGGAGGGAGAGTGGACGCTTGAGGACGAATCCGACTGAATTAGGGCATACGAAGGTATCTGAGAATCTATGGCGAAGAATCAATAAGAACTCGAAGCAGGATTATGGCGGTTGCGTTTAGTCTTGTATACAGTCGCCGCCGCCCATCTGTGAGTAGGAGTTCCAGACTACTGCCAGGGGGCGATATGAATGGCAACGATAACCGCGTCTGACGTAGTCAATAGCATCAAGGCAATAGCAGAAACCATCGATTTTGCATCGCTTGGGCCGTATCGCATGTTAGATGAGGGCTACCTCAAGCACTATCTTTCCGCAATACTCAACTGGGACTTCAGGTTGCTCAACCTGACAGGTGCCACTCATCCGGTGCAGCTGCACCCTGAGTGGCCTACCTATGAGGAACAGACACGTCTCGAGTACGGCCGATACGAGCGACGGATCACGGCCGAAGAAACGCCAGTTTACTGGCCTGCGAATCAAGGTGCGGCAGGGATCCTCGACTTCGCCATAGGAGGTTATGAGCGGCCTCAAATAGGAATCGAGCTTACAATGGAGTATGGCTGGGCTCACGAGACAATAGTGTATGATTTTATGAAGCTTATGGACTCGAGAAATCCGTTTAGCGCTGGCGTCTCCTACAACGTGCTCTTGCGCCCCGCCGGTTTTGTGGATAGAGTGGACGAACCTCAGCATCTGATCGACAACATGAACAGAGCAATAGAAGATGCATCAGCAAGGCTCGGAGCTAGGGTCTGCGACAACACGCGCCAGCTGGTGTTCGTCTTCACAGAAACGGACGAGGATGCTCGAAGACGCCACTGGCATTACGACCAACACAGGCGGACATTCGTCAAGGGTCTGCCAAATACATAGAACCTTAGCTGGACAAGGACATGATCTAAGCCGGAAGCGACAAGCTGCTGCTTCCGGCTTACTTTTCGGTGAATCAGGCGTTCTACTCCCCTTCTGCAGGCGCGGGCTGCATGCCCCCTTGCCTGTAGATAAGGACCTGTTCTGATCTCTTCCCGGCACCAACTACTCTGCCCACGAAGCAAATGTGGTCGCCGCATTCGAACTCATCAACCGCCTCGCAGTCGAGCCATGCCGCCGCCTCAGTCAGTATCGGCGCGCCCGTCTCCCCATACTCGATTCTTTCATCTGCTAGCTTGTTGGAGACCCGGCCAGAGACAGATCCGCATCTTGCGGCAAGCTCAGCCTGATCGGGGGTGACCAGATTCACTGAAAAGGCCTTTGAAGCTCTGATCAGATCTGACGTGTAATGGCCTTTTGAAATCGCCACAACCAGCAGCGGGGGATCGACCGACACACG
>DMOT01000034.1 GCA_003456765.1 Bacillota bacterium | reverse complement strand
TTACAGGGGGAGGCGCTAAGGTTTGCACCTATGGTTGCCTTGGTCTTGGATCGTGTGTGGCCGCGTGCCAATTCGGCGCCATGTCAATGGGCGATGAAGGGCTTCCTGTAGTTGACGATGCGCTCTGCACAGGATGCGGGAAGTGCGTGGCGGCCTGCCCGAGGCAACTGATTGAGCTTCGCACGGCATCTGAATCGGTTAATGTGGTATGCAAGTCGCATGCGCGGGGCCCTGAGGTGCGAAAGGCATGTTCGGTGGGGTGTATTGGATGTGGAATATGTGCCAGGAACTGCCCTGAGAAGGCCATAGACATGGTTGACAATCTTGCTGTCATAGACCAGTCCAAGTGCACGCGATGTGGCCTTTGCATCGAAAAGTGCCCTCAGAAATGCATTGTTGACTTCTCTGTCTCTGGAGTAGCAGCACCAAGCAGTGAGGAGAAGGCGGCTGTATAGGGTCGGCCGGCAATGGCGCAGCGGCAGGCCGTCATTGAGGTCCAGAGGCTCGGGCCGTGCCAAGAATCGTGCAGACGGGCTTCCACCCCTGGGAGCCCGCTCTCTGTATTCCAGGTCTTGATCGATGCGACATTCTTGTAAACGTGGAATTCAAATGGTAGACTTAATAAAGGCAAAGAGAGGCCCTTTGGGCGGTGCCGTTTGGCATCGCTCTTGTGGGGCATGGAGGAAATTTGTTGTCGTGAGCAGGTTGATTCTGGCATCCGCTTCCCCAAGGCGTTCTCAGCTTTTGCACGGTATTGGATTGGATTTCGAGGTCATCCCGAGTAATGTGTCAGAGGAAGAAGTCAATGGCGTTGGCCCGGCCGATCTTGTTATGCGGCTGGCACATGCCAAAGCGGCTGACGTAGCCTGCGGGGTTGACGACGGGCTCGTTATCGGGGCCGACACCATCGTTGTTGCAGACGGCCGGGTTCTCGGGAAGCCGGTCGACTCTGATGATGCCTTTAGCATGCTGCGTGCGCTGTCAGCCAGGGCGCACCAGGTTTACTCGGGAGTTTCGGTGATCGATGCTGGATGCGGAGATTCTTTGACTGAATATGAGATGACTACCGTGAAGTTCAGAGCGCTTTCGGATGAGAGCATTCTCAGATATGTTGAAACCGGCGAGCCAATGGGCAAGGCAGGAGCCTATGCTATTCAAGGAATTGGCGGTCTGCTCGTGGAGTCTATTGCGGGCGACTACAATTGCGTCGTAGGGCTTCCCCTTGGCAGGCTCGCATTGATGCTCAGAAAGTTTGGCTATGTAGTGCTCTAGGGCTGCCTCGCCGTGGCACCGCTTGCAGAAAAAGTGCAGGCGAGGTGTGATAATGAGCCGGGTTGGTTCTGAACATGATGTGGCGGGTCGTGGCATCAGGGAGATGCCTCCAAGTGAAAGGCCGATGGAGAGGCTGCTTGAATTCGGCCCTGAAGCGGTTTCTACTGCGGAACTGATAGCCGTGATAATAAGGTGTGGACGTCCGGGCGAAAGCGCGGTTGATGTTGCGGTTCGTGTGCTTTCCAAGTGCGGTACGGCGAGGAAGCTGGCCACTGCCGGCGTGCATGAGCTGTTGAGCATACCTGGCATAGGGCCTGTTCGAGCCGCACAGATAGTGGCCGCTATCGAGCTCGGCAGAAGGGTTGTAGTATCAGAAGGAGAGCCGAAGCTTGCTATTTCGAGTGCGAAAGATGTAGCGGATTTGCTCATGCCTGCAATGCGCTATCTGGAGAAGGAAGAGTTCCGCACTATCTTCTTGGATACCAGAAATCGTGTGATCGACAATGCAACCATCTCAGTGGGCACACTGAACTCTTCCATAGTGCATCCGAGGGAGGTATTCAGGGCGGCTATTCGTGCCGGTAGTGCAGGAGTAATCCTGGCCCACAACCATCCAAGTGGAGATCCTGGTCCAAGCCCGGAGGATATTGCAATCACAAAGCGCCTTGTCCGAGCGGGAGCTTTGATCGGGATAGAAGTGTTGGACCACATAATAATCGGCGACAATCTCTATGTAAGCTTTAAGGAAAAAGGGTTCATGGATTTTGGCTGATTAAGAATCTTGACACAGAAGGGAGCCATTCATCATGGCATGCGCTTCGCTCTTTGGGGGCCTCGCCAGGGACATGGGCATTGACCTTGGCACCGCAAACACACTTGTATATGTCAGAGGCAAAGGCATAGTACTTCAGGAACCTTCAGTAATTGCGATCGATCGTGACTCCCAGGAGATCCTGGCTGTTGGCTACGACGCGAAGAAAATGGTAGGGAGAACGCCTGCGAGCATTGTAGCGGTCAGGCCAATGAGGGATGGTGTGATAGCCGACCTTGACGTGACCGTCACAATGTTGAGACATTTCATAGAGAAGGCTTCAAAGAGGCATGGTGTCTTCAAGCCGAGAGTGGTAATAGGAGTTCCATCCGGCGTTACACAGGTAGAGCGCCGAGTAATACATGATTCGGCAATACAGGCAGGGGCGAAGGAAGCATTCCTAATTGAGGAGCCGATGGCTGCGGCAATCGGCGCTGGGCTTCCTGTGGAGGATGCCACCGGCAACATGGTCGTAGATGTTGGGGGAGGAACCACAGAGGTGGCAGTAATCTCCCTGGGTGGAATCGTAGCCGCCAAGTCCATTACGATTGCCGGAGACAAGATGGATGAGGCCATCGTCAACTACATGAAGCGCAATTACAACCTGATGATTGGTGAGCGGACGGCAGAGGAGATAAAGAAGACTGTCGGATCAGCCTATCCTTCGCAGCATGAAGAGACCATGGAAGCGCGTGGGCGTGACATAGTAAATGGCCTTCCCAAGACCGTGAATATTTCCAATACCGAGATACAGCAGGCGCTTTCGGATCCGGTCGGTGAGATAGTCAATGCTGTGAGAATGACTTTGGAGAAGACGCCGCCGGAGCTTTCGGCGGATGTGATCGACAAAGGAATCGTCATGACAGGTGGCGGATCTATGCTGCAAGGGCTTGACAGACTGCTCGCTGATGTAACCGGCATGCCTGTTTACCTTACTGAGGATCCACTGACATGTGTTGCTCGGGGAGCTGGAAACGTCGTGGAACATCTTGCGACCTACAGGAGGGTTCTTGTATCGTCGGGGAGGCTCAAGTAAGGGCCCGGAGGGGGCACTCCCATGAAGCAACAACCTTTGCTCAAAAGAAGAATCGTGGTTACGGCGATCTGCGCCGTAGTATTGATATGTTTGATCTACTTCACGGCAAGAGACCGTGACAGACTCTCCGTCGCAGAAAGGGCGGGGCGCGAGATATTCTCTCCCATAGCCCGGGGGGCGAGCAAGATCAGCAGGGAGATCTCATCCTGGGTCAGGTACCTGGCTTCGATAGGCGAAACAAAGGCTGAAAATGAGCGGCTCCGCAGCGAGCTTGATGCATTGCGCCACGAGAACCTCCAAATGGAGGAGGCCGTTCGCGAAAACCAGCGCCTGAGGATCTTGCTTGGCTTTGCGGACGCTCTCAAGGGCGATACGGTTGTGGCGAGAGTAAGCTACCGTGATCCGGGGAACTGGCTTGATTCAGTCGTGATAAACAAAGGATCTGACCATGGGATTGCGAGTGGGTGCGCAGTCGTTACTGACCGGGGAGTTGTGGGAAGAACTACATCTGTAACTCGTAACACAGCAACGGTAGTTCTCGCAATTGACTCGAGAAGCGCTGTTGGAGGCATTGACGCGAGATCCCGTGACCTTGTTCTCGTTGAAGGCCTTGGAGACGGATCCGGCTTGCTCCACGTGTGCCCCCTTGGTGCAGAGAACGATCTCGAGCCAGGAGATGTCATTATCACTTCCGGCCTTGGCGGGGTTTATCCAAGAGGGTACGTGATTGGTGACATCATCTCAGTCGAACCGGGCAAATACGGGGTATCGAAATCCGCCTTTGCAAGACCGCGTGTGGACTTTGACAGGCTCGATGAGGTTCTGGTTTTGGCCGAACCGATTGAGGGAGCCCTCGGGGAGATGCGAGAATGAGAAGGCTGAAGAACCTTTCGGTCGCTTTCGGGGTCTTCGCCGCATTGCTGCTTCAATCAGCTGTTTTCCCCGTGCTTTGTCCCAGATGGGCAGTGCCGGATCTCGTCTTCTGCTTCTCGGCAGTGGTGTCAATAATAGCAGGAACAGGTCCGGGTGTTGCAGTTGCGCTACTTGGAGGTCTCTGCCAGGATGCCCTTACCGGGACGTTCATTGGTGCAAGCGCCGGCGCTAATATGGCTGTAGCAGCCATGATTGGGCTTGTAGAGCCTCAGCTGTTCAAAGAGAATCTGGTTACGCCTGCTGTCATTGTAGGGGCAGGAACTGTGATCCGTGAGGTGATCTACCTCTTTGTCATTTGGTCATTTGGGGCCGGCATCGATTGGGTTAGGGCGTTCGGGGTCGTGATCCCGTGGATTACGGTTTTGAACTGCTGCACAGGAGCTCTCCTCCACCGCTGGATGTACCTTCTTCCACGCGAACGAGAGCGCTCACGTTCTGCCAGGTCCGTATAGACATTCAATGTTGAGCTTTTCCGGAGTTGATGAATGATGAATCGCAGGCGAACGCGGAGTGATCGCCGACTCCGGGTATTGCAGATCCTTACCCTGTGTGTATTCGCAGTTCTCGTCGGCAGGCTGTGGCAGCTCCAGATCATAAAGGGCGACTATTACGAGCGTAGGGCCACAGCCAACAGGCTCGCACTTGTGCCGATATCTGCGCCACGCGGGATCATAACTGACAGACATGGCGAGGTCCTTGCCACCAGCAGGATGGCGTACACCATATCCGCAGTTCCGCAGGAGTTTTCCGATCGGCAGGCAGAGGTGCAGCTCCTATCTGAGCTCCTGGAGATGCCAGTTGAGGAGATTGAAGCGAAGATAGCAGGACAGACTGAGGGCCGGTATGGCGTGCCTTATATGCCCGCTCGCCTCATCGAGGATGCTCCGCCCCATATTCTAGTCAGGGTATCGGAACACAGGGTTGAGTTGCCCGGGGTCATCATCGAAGAAGAGCCTTACAGGAGCTATCCCTGCGGGACCTTGGCCGGGCCTATTATTGGATACGTCGGCTTGATCAACCAGGAGGAACTCGCAAACCTTGCTGAAGATGGATATCGAGCCCGCGACCGAATAGGAAAGAGCGGAATCGAACGCGAGTATGAGCGGTATCTCCGTGGGCAGGATGGTGTCACTGAAGTTGAGGTAGACTCGCTTTCCAGACCTGTTGCAACAGTAGGCGCCGAGGCTCCCGTGGCCGGTGCCACCCTGGAATTGACTGTCGATGCAAAGGTGCAGAAGACGGCTGAGAAGGCGCTCCAGGAACAGCTGACAGCGCTTCAATCCGGCAAGTATAAGGATGCCATGGCTGGCGCTGCCGTGGCGCTGGATCCACGCACAGGCGAGATCATCGCCATGGCGACTGAGCCCGGTTATGATCCGGGCTGGTTTGTTCCGAGGATCTCAGATGAGCGTTGGCGCCAGGTCAGCACCGGCGTATCAGGCCTTTTCAACCGAGTAGTGTCGGGCGCTTATCCGCCTGGTTCCACCTTCAAGCCATTCACTGCCATAGCTGCGCTTGAAGCAGGCGTGGCCGATCTGACCGAGACCATTCTTTGCTCACCCTCGGTCTCTGCGCGCTACTTCAGGAAGAGATGTGCTGTCTGGTCTGCGGGGCGCACTCATGGCCGCCAGAATCTCACTGAGATCATACCCTCAGTGAGATTCTGGCGGCCATGAGTGCGCCCCGCAGACCAGACAGCACATCTCTTCCTGAAGTAGCGCGCAGAGACCGAGGGTGAGCAAAGAATGGTCTCGGTCAGATCGGCCACGCCTGCTTCAAGGGCAGCTATGGGCGTGAATGGCTTGAAGGG
>DMOT01000274.1 GCA_003456765.1 Bacillota bacterium | reverse complement strand
TATCAGGGCAGTCCGTCGCGCTATTGAAGATGCCAGGCGTGCACGAGGTCCTGTCATGATACATGCCATCACAAGAAAGGGAAAGGGCTATGCGCCTGCTGAGCAGAACCCTGCGATGTTCCATGGCACCGGGCCATTCGCAGTCGAGACGGGCATTCAGGTTTCCGGCGGACAACCCACGTTCACTTCCTATTTCACTGAATTCATGATGCGCGCTGCTAGGGAAGACGACAGGATTGTGGCCATCACTGCGGCCATGGCTGAGGGCACCGGCTTGCGCAGCTTTGCAGAAGCCTTCCCTAACCGCTTCTATGATGTGGGCATTGCCGAGCAGCATGCAATCACCTTCGCAGCTGGGCTTGCGAGTGCAGGCTTGCGCCCGGTTGTCGCCATATACTCCACTTTCCTCCAGCGGGCCTATGACCAGATAGTGCACGACGTAGCGTTGCAGGGGCTGCCTGTTGTTTTCGCCGTTGACCGCGCAGGGATTGTGGGTGAGGACGGGGCCACGCATCAAGGCGTTTTCGATCTAGGCTATATGCGGCAGATTCCGGGGATGGTGGTTATGGCGCCCCGGGACGGACTCGAGCTATGCAGCATGTTTGCGGTTGCGCTCGAGCATGGTGGACCTTCAGCCATAAGGTACCCGAAGGCGTCAGGCCTGGGACCCGATGGTGTGCGCCCAGCCGGTCGCATCCATTTTGGGAGAGCGGAAGTTGTGCGAGATGGAACTGATTGCTCCGTCTTCGCCGTCGGTTCAATGGTGTGGCCCGCTCTCGAGGCTAGCAGGATTCTGTCGACTCGTGGAGTAAGTTGTGCAGTAGTCAATCCTAGATTCGTAAAACCCATAGATGTCGACACGTTGATTCACTATGCCAAAAACACAGGAATGGTCATCACGTGTGAGGACTCGTGCCTCGTGGGCGGTTTTGGTTCAGCGGTTCTGGAATCCCTGTCAGAGGCGGGTCTTTCTGATGTGCGAGTTGTGAGGCTTGGGGTGCCCGATGATTTTGTGGGCCACGGCAAACGCGACATCGTCCTGTCTGACCTGGGGCTCGATGCAAAGGGCATTGCAGATGCAGTCTTGCGAGCGGTCGGTGTAGATGAAGGCAAGTCTTCGGCTGGCGGTGGTCTGTATGTCTCGACAAGCTAAGATAAGGCTCGACCGCCTTATCGTCCAGAGGGGATTGGTACTCAACCCCGGGGCGGGACGTCGGGAGATACTCGCCGGAAACGTCTTCGTTGACGGAATGCGCGAGGACAAGCCTGGGACGATGATACGGGAGGATGCCGAGGTCACATTGGCTGAGCGCGGCCCCCGGTACGCGAGTCGCGGCGGAGAGAAGCTCGTCCGTGCACTTGAGGTTTTCGAGGCCAATGTGGAAGGCCGCATCGCCATAGACATAGGCGCCTCCACAGGCGGGTTTACAGACGTGCTCCTCAGGGCGGGAGCCACAAAGGTTTACTCCGTTGATGTGGGCTACGGGCAGCTTGCATGGGAACTGAGGCAGGATCCGCGCGTGGTTGTGTTCGATCGGACGAATGCACGCTACATAACGCCTGACATGTTCGACCCGCGGCCCGATTTTGCAACGGTGGACGTATCATTCATATCTCTCTTCAGGATACTCCCGCCTCTATATGAAGTTCTGCTTGAGGAAGGCAGAGTCGTATGTCTGGTGAAGCCTCAGTTTGAGGCAGGGCGCGAGAAGGTCGGAAGACGTGGTGTAGTCAGGAATCCGGCGGTCCATGCAGATGTCCTTCGGTCAGTCTACGGGTATGCACGTGATTCAGGCTACCACGTGTTTGGGTATACATGGTCCCCGATTACTGGACCTCAAGGCAACATAGAGTTCTTCGCATACCTGGGCAAAGCCGAAGACGAACGCAACGGGGGGCTTTGCGGAATAGCCGAGGCTGACCTGGATGATGTAGTGGAAGCAATCGTAAGTCAGGCGCACGAAACCCATGGCCGCCGCTAGCGGCGATGTTTCCCGGTGGCGATATGGGGCGCGCGGTGGAGAGTCTATGGTGTGGTCCGAGGTCATGTGAGAGGAGGGGCTCCTACGAAAAGAGCAGGGATAGTGGTTCAGACGGCGAAACCGGAGGCCAGAAGATTGGCGACCCTAATAGAGGAGTGGATGCGCCAAGCTGGAGTCGACGTGGTTGTTACCATGCGCTGGGATCAACCCCTTCCGGAAGATATAGATTGCGCTATTGTCCTAGGCGGAGACGGAACTCTTCTGTCTGTAGCGCGGCGCGCCTCAATCAGGGGGATTCCTATTCTAGGAATCAATCTTGGCAATGTCGGCTTTTTGACGGAGGTGGAACCATCGCAGGTGGAGCCGGCCCTTCAGGCGCTTGTGGATGGCAACTGCACAATCGAAGAGCGTACAATGGTCGAGGCTGTCGTCTTGAGGAACGGGCAGGAGGTCAAGAGGCTTTCCGGCCTGAACGACGTAGTAATTACCAAAGGAGCCTTTGCCCGAATAGTCCAGCTTGAAGTATTTGTTAACGATACATATTTTGCCACGTTCCCCGCAGACGGAGTCATCATATCGAGCCCAACGGGATCTACAGCCTACTCGCTTTCGGCAGGCGGACCTTTGATAAACCCCAACATAGATGTGCTTCTCATAACTCCAATATGCCCGCATAGCCTCTTTTCTCGCTCGCTTGTGATTGCCGGGAGCGACAAGGTTAGAGTAGTCGTGAAGGCTACTCAAGAGGATGTTGCTGTTACAGTCGATGGCCAGATCGGGTTCGAGCTTCAGTCTGATGACGAAATAGTTGTGGGCAGAGCGCCTTATGTAACCAGGTTTGTCAGGCTTCGGGCAGGGAATTTCTATGGAATACTAAGGGAAAGGCTCAAGAGGGACCGCCTGTAAAGGGCGGACGATTGAGCAAAAAGGTTTGGGCGGGAGGCGTCGGAGGTGAAGGCAAGAAGGCACCAGAGAATTCTGGACATTATCAGGGTGCAACCAGTAAGGACGCAAGAAGAGCTGGCTGATGTACTTGCGCGAGAAGGGATTTCGGTTACACAGGCCACGATCTCGCGCGACATAAAGGAACTACAGTTGATAAAGGCCCCGGTGGGCGATGGGACTTATAGGTACACAATCCCGGCTGATCGCAGTATTGAGGATATTAACAAGCGGGTTAGGCGCATCTTCCGTGAAGTGGCAATAAGCATTGAAGACAGCGA
This sequence comes from Bacillota bacterium, assembly GCA_003456765.1. Taxonomy (GTDB): domain Bacteria; phylum Bacillota; class DTU025; order DTU025; family DTU025; genus UBA10085. Next base: position 1,936 of record DMOT01000274.1, on the reverse strand, counting down.
AAACATCATAGTCATCAAGACGCTGGAAGGTGCCGCACAGGCAGTTGCTGCGGTCCTGGATGATCTGGCTTGGCCAGAAGTAGTCGGGTCTTTAGCTGGAGATGACACCATTTTCCTTATAGTCAAGCCGACGCAATGTGTGCATGAAGTCATGGCCAGGCTGAACCGGTTTCGCATGTAGTGAAGGTGCGCTGTATGAGCAGGCTGATGCCGGCTGCCGCGGCTTTGGGGGCGGGGCGATGCTTTCAGAAATAGATGTGCGGAATTACGCGCTAATAGATCAGCTGTCACTCAGGTTTGGAAATGGATTCAATGTTCTAACGGGTGAGACTGGCGCAGGCAAATCGCTGGTGATTGACTGTGTGGGTCTCGTCATTGGCGGGAGGGCATCCTCTGAATCTGTGCGTGCTGGCTGTGACTCCGCGATCGTGGAGGCGGTATTCGACATATCCGCCCTACCCGATGTGGAGGCGCTCGTTGCTGACCAGGGCATCGACCCCGAGCCCGATGGCACCCTCATTATCACGCGCGAAGTGTCCAGGCGGGGGCGTTCCCGCTGCAGAGTGAATGGACGCGTAGTGACTCTGTCGGCCCTCTCGGCCATCGGCGAACGTTTGGTCGACATCTACGGTCAGCACGAGTATCAGTCTCTTGCGAGGCCATCCCGCCACCTCGGCCTTCTCGATGCCTTCGGCGGGGCGGAGCTGGAACGGGCCGGGGCCTCGCTACGTACGCTGTATGAAGAATGGAGGCAGTGCGAAGAGGAATTGGCCGATCTGCGGGCAAATGCTCGCGAGCGGGCACAACGCGCCGACCTTCTCTCTTTTCAGGCAAACGAGATTGAATCCGCCAGGCTCGAGGCGGACGAGGATACTCGTCTTGCCGCAGAGCTCACCATACTCTCCAATGCTGAAAGCCTCCATGCTGCCATAGCCCGCGCCTACGGGCTCATATATGAATCCCCCTATCCGGATGCTTCGTCGGCCCGCGACATGCTGGGCGAGGCTCTCGAGGAGTTGGACGATGCGTCTCATATCGACACTTCCCTCGCTTCGCTGGGTGAGCGCATGTCTGAATTGTGTGATCAGGCTGGAGAGATCGCCCGGGCTTTGCGGGAATACCGTGATTCCATCGAGTTCAACCCTGAACGACTTGCCGAGGTGGAGGAGAGGCTTTCGGTTATTGCTTTCCTCAAGAGGAAATATGGCGATTCGTTGGCCGATGTCATAGAACATGGACAGCGCGCCCGCGAGGAGCTGGAATCGATGACCGGCGCCGATAAGCGCATCGGCGAACTGGAACGGCTTTCTGCAGAACTTTCGGAGGAACTGGGCACACGCGCCTCTGAGATCTCTGAAATGAGATGCAAGATAGCTGCCCGGCTGGAAGAGGATATCTCCCGGGAACTGAGGGACCTGTCGATGCCCCATGCGGTCTTCAGGGTCGATATGAGAAGTAAGAAGGACGGAGCCGAGATCATGATAGACGGCGCGCCTGCTCGAGTAGGGCCAGACGGAATAGATGATGTTGAATTCCTGTTTTCTGCGAACCCGGGGGAGGAACCAAGGCCTCTTGTGCGCATAGCCAGCGGGGGAGAAATGTCGAGGGTGATGTTGGCCATAAAATCTGTGCTGGCTGTGGCGGATGATATTCCAACCATGATTTTCGATGAGGTGGACGCCGGAATCGGAGGGGAAGCATCGATAGCTGTAGCGTCGAAGCTTGCTGGCATAGGGAGAGTGCGACAGGTTCTTGCAGTCACCCATCTTCCGCAGATTGCGGCAGTGGCAGACAACCATTATGCCGTTTCCAAGGCAGAACATGGAAAGAGGACGGAGGTGACAGTGGGGAAGCTCGAAGCAGACGATCGAGTGACGGAGATAGCAAGGATGCTTGCCGGCGAGGCGCCATCATCTGTAAGCGTGGCCCATGCCAG
>DMOT01000177.1:4637-4947 GCA_003456765.1 Bacillota bacterium | reverse complement strand
ATGGTGAAGGTGATAGCCTGGTACGACAATGAGTGGGGCTACTCCAATCGAGTTGTCGACCTGGCAGCATTTATTGCCGGGCAGATGTAGCACGTTGGATGAAAAGGGGATGATTCATGTTGCGCAAGCTCACTGTTGATGAGATAGATGTGGCGGGCAAGCGCGTCTTCGTCAGGGTTGATTTCAACGTTCCCATGGATGCCCAGCGCAACATAACTGACGACAGACGAATCAACGCTGCTCTGCCCACAATCGAGTACCTTGTGGGCCAGGGTGCCAGGGTCATTCTCGCTTCTCACCTGGGCCGGCC
>DMOT01000177.1:0-4359 GCA_003456765.1 Bacillota bacterium | reverse complement strand
CCCGAGTTTGCGAAGGCACTGGCGTCGCTGGCAGATGTGTATGTAAATGATGCCTTCGGCACTGCGCACCGGGCTCATGCATCAACTGAAGGCATAGCCAGGCACATCCCGGGCGTTGCCGGTTTCTTGATGCAAAAAGAGATCGAGATCATGGGCAAGGCGCTGCAAGATCCAGCACGTCCGTTCGTTGCAATTCTCGGAGGTGCCAAGGTCGCTGACAAGCTCGGGGTTATCGACAATCTCCTTGACAAGGTGGATTGCCTGATAATTGGCGGAGGAATGGCCTACACGTTCCTGGCGGCCAAGGGCTACGAGATTGGGACTTCAATAGTCGATGCTGACAGGCTGGAGTATGCGAGAGATGCTGTGGCCAAAGCTAAGAACAGAGGCGTCAGGCTGGAACTTCCTGTAGATATCGTCGCTGCCGAGCGCTTTGCTCCCGACTCTCCGCACAAGGTCGTAGAGGCACAGGGAATACCTGCAGACTGGATGGGGCTTGATATAGGCCCGAAGACGGTCAAGCGCTTTTCTGAGCTCATTCGTTCAGCTGGCACAGTGGTTTGGAATGGACCCATGGGCGTTTTCGAGATGCCGGCATTTGCTGGCGGAACAAAAGGGATTGCCGAGGCCATGGCATCTCTAGATGCAGTCACCATTGTCGGCGGCGGCGACTCCGCAGCCGCGTGTGAAGAGTACGGGTTGGCAGACAAGATGACGCATGTATCCACCGGCGGAGGCGCTTCGCTGGAATTCCTTGAAGGGAAGAGGCTGCCGGGAGTAGCAGCTCTGAGGGACAAGGGTGATTCGGAGGGTTCGGAGTGAGACGAAGCATAGTTGCGGGCAATTGGAAGATGAATAAGACGATACCGGACGGAGTTGAGCTGGCAGGCGCTCTTTCTGACGGTGCGGGAGAGTTCATAGATAGCTGTGATGTGGTCCTGTGCCCGCCGTTTACTGCGGTAAAGGCAGTGGCAGACCGCATTTTGGGATCTGAAATAGATGTTGGAGCTCAGGATGTTCACTGGGAATCGAGCGGTGCCTTCACGGGTGAAGTCTCCTGCGAGATGCTCGTCGATGCAGGATGCAGCTGGGTCATAATAGGCCATTCTGAGCGGCGCGCGATGTTCGGGGAGACTGACGATGCGGTAAACAAGAAGATGAAGGCGGCTATTTCGGCAGGCCTCAAGCCTGTAATATGCGTCGGCGAGACCCTCGCGCAGCGTGAAGAAGGCAGTGCCAGTGAAGTCGTAAGGAGACAGGTAAAAGGCGCATTCGCAGGAGTGTCTGGCGAAGATGCGAGCAAAGCCGTAGTGGCCTACGAACCCGTCTGGGCCATAGGGACCGGACGGGCATCCACCGGGGAGGATGCAAATGCTATGGCCAGGATGATTCGCGACACCCTGGCTGAGTTGTATTCACATGATGTGAGCGAAGCAGTTCGCATTCAGTACGGGGGCAGCGTGAAGCCTGGGAACATGGCGGAGTTCGCTCAGCAACCTGAAATAGACGGGGCGCTGGTAGGAGGAGCCAGCCTCAAGGCTGACGACTTCATCGGAATCATTAGGGCCATGATCGACTCGAAGAAATGACAGAAACGGAAAGGAGCGCAGGCGAGATCATCTCGCATCATGAAAAATGTCTATAATCACCGATGTATATGCGCGCGAGATTCTCGACTCACGGGGTAACCCGACAGTCGAGGTTGAAGTAACATTGCTGGATGAGGTTGTGGGACGGGCAGCTGTCCCGTCGGGAGCCTCAACGGGCCAACACGAGGCGCTTGAACTCAGAGACGGGGACAGTAACCGTTACGCAGGACGTGGGGTAACCCAGGCGGTCGACAACGTAAATGGCCCGATAGCCGATGAGATTATCGGCATGGACGCCTGTGAGCAGGCGTTGATTGACGCCACAATGATAGATCTCGATGGCACGCCAAGCAAGGAGAATCTGGGCGCCAATGCTATCCTCGGAGTCTCCCTGGCGGTAGCCCATGCTGCCGCTGAGTTCGCGGGCCTTCCGCTTTACCAGTATCTGGGCGGAGTAGGCGCCCGCACATTGCCTGTGCCAATGATGAACATACTTAACGGAGGCGAGCACGCCGACAACAACGTGGACATTCAGGAATTCATGATAGTCCCTGTCGGTGCCGACAGCTTCCGAGAGGCGCTCAGGATGGGAGCGGAAATCTACCATTCGCTGAAAGCGGTCCTCAAGAAGCGAGGCCTTTCTACAGGCGTGGGAGACGAAGGCGGATTCGCACCCGACCTGTCCTCAAACGAAGAAGCAATCGCAGTGATCGTTGAAGCAATAGAGAAGGCCGGCTACGGTCCGGGCGAACAGGTGTACATAGCGCTGGATGTGGCTGCAAGCGAGCTCTACAAGAACGGCAAGTATGTTCTGGCTGGAGAGGGCGTTGAGCACAATTCAGAGCAATTGGTGAGCTACTACGAAGCGCTTGCAGGCAAGTACCCGATCATATCCATCGAAGACGGGCTTGCAGAGGATGATTGGGATGGCTGGAAGATAGCCACTGACAGGCTGGGAGGCAAGATCCAGCTGGTCGGCGATGACCTCTTGGTTACGAATGTTGAGCGGATAGAGAAGGCTATCGAGCGCCGTGTGGCGAATTCGGTTCTTATCAAGGTGAACCAGATTGGTTCGCTCACTGAGACTTTGGATGCGATAGAGATGGCAAAGCGTGCAGGCTATACCGCTGTGATATCCCATCGCTCCGGGGAGACTGAGGATACCACCATTGCAGACATTGCTGTTGCAACAAACGCTGGCCAGATCAAGTCGGGAGCGCCTTGCCGAACCGACAGAGTGGCAAAGTACAACCAGCTTCTGAGGATAGAAGACATGCTGGGCGATGCAGGCATCTATGCAGGGCTTGATGCCTTCTACTGCATCAGGTAGCCTGGTGCAGAGGCACCTGGCAGGGAGGAGATGCGACTTGGATGGCATAACGAAGGTCCGAGGCGTGCTTGTCGGGCACGCGCAAGACGAAGATGCTCTGACAGGCTGCACAGTCGTATTGACTCCGAACGGAGCGGTGGCAGGTGTCGATGTGCGGGGATCAGCCCCGGGCACCAGAGAAACCGACCTCATGCGCCCGTGTAATCTAGTTGAAAGAATCCAGGCCGTGGTGCTCTCAGGCGGGAGCGCCTACGGCCTGGATGCCGCTTCAGGAGCAATGGAGTTTCTGGAGGAGCAGGGCGTTGGGTTCGAAACCCCGTTCGGGGTAGTTCCAATTGTGGGAGCGGCCGTAATATTCGACCTTGGAATCGGAAACCCCAAAGTGCGTCCCGATCGGAGTATGGGATATCGCGCATGCCAGGCTGCGTCGTCGGGGGCATGTGCAGAGGGAAATGTGGGAGCTGGCATAGGCGCCACCGTCGGGAAGATGCTGGGGGCGGAATACGCCATGAAGGGCGGAATCGGAACTTGCGTAGCAGAGCTTCCCCGATCGGGCAGGGGTGGATCTGTGCATGTAGGGGCCATTGTGTCGGTAAACGCATTAGGCGACATAGTGGATCCATGGACAGGGACTGTGGTGGCAGGAGCCTACGATAGAGAAGCGAAGAGGTTCATTGGCCCTGGTACTGCGAGGAAGGCGGGGATGGCCAGACGCCGTAAGATCGGCGAAAGCGTGGCGAGAGTTTCCGAAGACGTAGCAGGAACGAATACAACTGTTGCAGTTGTGGCTACAGATGCTATGCTAGATAAGGAGGGTGCAAACAAGGTTGCCCAAATGGCCCATGACGGGCTTGCGGGGGCGATCGTTCCCGCACATACCATGTATGACGGCGACACGGTGTTTTGCCTCTCCACTGGTAAGCGGCCGCTCTCCCGCGATAGGGCCGCAGATATCACTGCCATAGGTTCGCTTGCTGCAGAGGTCCTCGCAGCCGCTGTTGTAAGGGCCGTTCGTGTATGCCGCTCTGCAGGCGGCTATCTCGCAGCCTGTGATGTGCCAGAGGCAGCCTCGGATCGAAAGTGACCGAGAGTGTGATACACGCGGTGGGAGAGAGCAGCTTACCGACTATGTTCGTCCGGCACCCGAAAGGGGCTGGAACGGAGGTGCAACTTGATTGAAGGTCAAGACTGAGCAGATTGCGGTTTCAGGTATGCTTGCAGCGCTAACTGTAGTTCTTGGAGCGACCGGTATCGGGTTTGTGCCATTGCCGACACCGGCGGGCGCAGCCACTCTGATGCATCTTCCTGTTATACTCGCAGGGATTTTGGAAGGATCGGGAATAGGTTCGATGGTAGGGCTCATCTTCGGGCTCTTCACGCTCAGGTTCATGCCGGACTGGCGGGTTGTTATTCCTGCCAGGGTATTGATAGGCCCCGTGT
>DMOT01000300.1 GCA_003456765.1 Bacillota bacterium | reverse complement strand
CCCCTCGCCCCGGATTTCTTGCCTGCCAAAAGCCGCATGGACTAGCCTGTCAATTATGGCGAAAGTACGATACAATTTGAAATGAATGCCGAAAGCTGGGCATGTGGATGCTCTTTGCGGTGGTGATGTTTGATGCGCGATGTTTCAATCGACCTTGAGCACCTCAGCGCGGACTTGCGGGTTGTTCTGGATTCAATCAATGAGGGAATCCATATAGTTGACACATGTGGCATCACAGTCTTCTACAACAAGATTGCAGCTTCTCTCGATAACCTCGACCCGGACGAGGTTGTGGGACGTCACATCCTCTCTGTCTTCCCGTCGTTGTCGGAAGACACGAGCACTCTGCTTTCAGTCCTCCGTACCGGTCGCCCGGCTCCCGTAAGGCAACAGACGTTCCGAAACTACAAGGGCGACACCATCACAACAATGAACTCGACCCTTCCGATTTACAGCGGTGCCAAACTCATAGGCGCGATTGAAGTCTCAAAGGACCTTACTCTGGTGAAGGGGCTAGTCGAACGTGTAGTAGATTTGCAGGCACAGCTGATCACGGCGACGGACACGCGACCCGGGGCCGGGTCAGCCAGGTACACGTTTGACGACATTGTTGCTGCTAGTGAGCCTATGAAGGATGTCATATCAAGGGCTAAGCGAGCGGCCCAAAGCGGGTCGCCGGTGCTGGTCTACGGAGAGACTGGAACTGGCAAAGAGCTGGTGGTGCAGTCTATTCACAACTCAAGCCCTCGTGGACCCCGGCCGTTCATCGCGCAAAACTGTGCGGCACTGCCCGAAACACTGCTTGAGGGAATCCTGTTTGGCACAGCAAGAGGAGCTTTCACCGGCGCGGAGAATCGTCCTGGGCTCTTTGAGGTTGCAGACGGAGGCAGTCTCTTCCTCGACGAAATCGATGCAATGCCCCTGGCGCTTCAGGCAAAACTCCTCAGAGTGCTGCAGGAGGGTACACTGCGCCGGATAGGGGAGTCCTCAGAGCGAAAGCTGGATGTGCGCCTGATTTCTGCCATGTCATCGGACCCGGCTACTGCAGTGGAGAGAGGTCTGATAAGGCGCGACCTCTTCTTCAGGCTCGGTGTGATTGTCATTGAAATACCGCCCCTCAGGAAGCGACGAGATGACGTGCCCGCACTGACCAATTACTTCATCAAGCGGTACAGCTCCCAGTTTGGAGTGGAGGTACATGGCGTTACCCGTGGCGTCTCCGATCTCTTTATGGAGTATCCCTGGCCCGGGAACGTGAGAGAGCTTCAGCATGCGATAGAAGCTGCTGTCCAATTATCGCAAGGGTATCTCTTGGGAATAGAGCATCTTCCGCCGCACATCCTCAGCGATGCCCCGCCAATGGCGCGCCCTGACGACCAGTTCGAGAGGTTCGGAATCCCCGGCCGGCAGGCAGCATCCAGTGAGGCCCTGGCGGAGGATGCCGGGGATAAGGCTCCGCTTGTACCTACCCTTGAGCAGATAGAAAAGAGCCTCATATGGGCGGCTCTCGAAAGATGCGAAGGCAATATCTCTGCCACAGCCAGATATCTTGACATACCACGCCAGACCCTCCAGCACAAGTTGAAACGATTCAACATAGACGCATCTGACATGCGTTCGGACATCTGAGCAAACTCAAATTCAGGTTTCGTGCTATCAAGCCTCATATGCTGGCTCGAGCGGAGCGATTTCCGGCTTTCGGCATGCCCATAAACGGGCATGCGCCCGAACAAGGGCATGCCCCTGCCGTGGATTGGCCCAGCTAGACGCAGTTTGCTTTATGGCATGAATCTTGCAAGATAATATTCTGTGTACAAATACCGTGGGAGGTGTAATCAGTGGCCAGAAGTTGCAGGTATGGAACCCACCGCGTTATCGAGCCTGAAGGCACCATGCCTCAGGCTGCATGGAAAATCGACAACAACATGGCAGTTCATGACAATGAGATCCTCATCAGAGTGCAAACGCTCAATATCGATGCCGCAAGCTTCACACAGATCAAGAAGCAGGCTGAAAACGACGAAAAGAGGATAGGCGAAATCATGACGGGCATAGTTGCCGACCGCGGGAAGCACCACAACCCCGTTACCGGATCCGGCGGAATGCTCATAGGAACTGTAGAGAAGATCGGCCCCGAGCTCATTGGAAAGACGGACCTTCAGGTCGGCGACAGGATTGCGACGCTCGTCTCGCTCAGCCTGACTCCGCTCGTGATCGACAGGATCATCAAGATTCATGCTGATACCGACCAAGTCGATATCGAAGGCCATGCGATCCTTTTTGAGAGCGGAATCTACGCCAAGCTTCCGGGAGATATGCCCGAAAGCCTTGCCCTGGCAGTGCTGGATGTGGCAGGTGCGCCCGCACAGACGGCAAAGCTTGTTCGCCCAGGCGATACGGTGCTGATCATCGGCGCGGGTGGCAAATCCGGTCTTCTCTGCATGTATGAAGCGAAGAAGCGCGCCGGCGTCAACGGGAAGGTCATAGGCATGGGGCATAGCGCAGCCAGCAAAGCGCGGGCCGAATCCACAGGCTTTGCTGACGTCGTCAT
>DMOT01000257.1 GCA_003456765.1 Bacillota bacterium | reverse complement strand
GTGCATACTTCGTACTCGATTTGTGGTTTGGAATTGGCTGGCAAGTGATGAGCCAATAGCCTTTAGCTGCCTCGTCAGTGGCAGCCGGCTCGACTCTGCATACCATTATTCGGTTGTCGGTTGCCAGGGCTTCGTCTATCAATGGCACCATCAGATCGACCCATTGCTTTGGCATCGTCTCCTCAAGGCTTTTGCCCTGTGCCAGGCAGGACGAGCAGGCTACTCCAACCATACTTGCGAATTCGGAGTTGGCCGAGTGAAGTATGTAGCCTGGCATTTGCAGTATCACTACGCCAATAGGCAGTGAATTGAGGAAGAACTGCATGTGTGAATCCTGCGTCATGTGAGCGATGTCCATAGTGAGAATTTCCCGCTCTGCATTGGCTGGGGAGTCACTTGACTGCATATGGTAGTCCCCCTAACTCAAAAGCTAGATATGGGAATCTCTTGGGCTTTAATGGCAGGTCATATATTGTTCAACAAAGAACACGTTTTTCCTCCAAAGAACTGATAAATGTTCACGTTGTGCCCATACGCGCTGTCCCAGACTTCGGTTGGTGGGTTGCTGCCAAGCTACAGGCCGGGGCGTGTGTGGACATACGCTGATCTTATCACCAGTAAGCAAGTGAGGAAGGGTAACCCGGCTGTTCAGGGTTTACCAACCATCAACTGGGACAGCACCTATGGGGCGCGACGCGTGCTATGATGGCATTGGGGGAGGGGCAAGGATTGATAATCAGTGCAAGCAGAAGAACTGACATTCCGGCGTTCTACAGCGAGTGGTTCATGAACAGGATTTCGGCCGGGTTCTGTCTCGTTCCCAATCCCTTGCGTCCTACACAGGTTTCTCGTGTCTCTCTTGTGCAAGACGAAGTTGACGCAATCGTCTTCTGGTCCCGTGATCCCAGGCCGCTCATCCCTTACCTCGGCGAGCTGGACACCATGGGGTATCGCCATATCTTCCAGTTCACGATCAATGGGTATCCTGGCCTCCTTGAGCCAGGTTCTCCGAAGCTTGAGACGGCTGTTGCAGCGTTTACCAGACTTGCCGACAGGATAGGGCCTTTGCGTGTTGTCTGGAGATACGATCCAATAATCTTGAGCGACATCACTCCACCTGAATACCACGTGCAGAGGTTTGCGGAAATAGCCGAGGCTCTTGAGGGAAGCACTATGAGAGTAGTAGTTAGCCTGCTCGATTTCTATCGCAAGACAAAGCGGCGGCTGCGCGCGCTGGAGCAGGATGGCAGGATAGCGCTTTGGAAGATGGAAGCTTCGGGCACGCCCGGGCAGCTGGACGGGGGAGTGCTCACGATGCTTGCGCGCATGGCAGAGACCGCGCGGAATCGAGGAATGGAGATTACAAGCTGCGCCGAACCGTATGATCTGTCAGCCTGCGGTATAGCTCATGGCGCATGCATCGACGCCGACATGCTGCGTGGCGCTCTCGGCATCGAGGTTGGAGGAACGAAGGATCCGGGGCAGCGCAGTGAGTGCAGATGTGCGGCAAGCCGCGACATAGGCGTCTATGATACGTGTCGGCACGGATGTGTATACTGCTACGCCACGGATGGGACGGGGCTGGGCAAGGTGCATGACCCTTGTGCGCCTGCTCTTACTGGTAGGGCCGCCGGTAGGCGTCTGGCGCTGCCAGGCGGATAAGCCAGTATATCGAGACGCCTATGACCGTTGCGCCGATGAGCATCATGAAGATTGCCTCTTCGAGCCTCTTCACCCTGGCACCGGCAAGGGCGAAGAACATATAGGAAAACGAGAAGGACGCAAGGGCAATTGCCGCTACTCTCAGCGCGCCGATTGACATCAGCGCCCGAAGAGTCGGAGTATGGTCGAGCGCTGTGTGCTCAGTCTGTTCATCGTTGTCTTTCTCGTGAGCATTGGCAGTGCCTTCGTGGGCCTTCATCAGCTCCGGAGAGATGTCTTTGCCCGCGCATATTGAAATGATGTGGGCCATGCCAAGGAAACACATGACTGCAATACCCATGAGCACAGGTTCGAACCAGGCTACAGGCCTTTTTTCCATCAGGCTGAAGGCGCATGAGGCCAGTACGCATGCGGAGCTCCATGCGAAGACCTTGAAGCTTGCGGCGATTGTGCCCCAGATCGAAAGCGCCAGCGCCGCGACGGCTGGAATGATCACAAATGGCGTTGGTGTTACGCTTACTGTGTACAAGGCTACAAGAAGGCACAGAAGTGTTGGCAACCATGGCGGCCAGTCGGTTTTTGTCATGCCCATCCTCCCCTCGAAGCTCTCTGCCAGGGGCTTCGCGTGGCAGACCTGAATCCATATCCGCCATAGTAGTGATTGAGGCAAGCATCGAGAGATCCTCTCCCGTCCCACTCGGCGACACGAAGCCCTAAGGCCCTGAGCTTGTTCACTTTAGCCTTATTGCTCAGATCCCACCATCTCTTCGCCAGCTGATCATTGGTGGACTCGGCAATCCTGTCCTCAACAAGCGCGATGGGCGAGATGAACAGAACCATGGGGTTGCAGCCGCGCGCAGCGAGCCCTACGATCATGTCGACGGCCCTCTCATCGAGGAGTGGGGTTATGACAAGAACCAGTGATCCCGGCGGCAGCACTGATCTGGGAAGGAGTTTCATGTTCGGTGCAACGAAGCTTTGGACGGTGCGGAGGCTTGCGAGCCTGCCGAGGATTGCGTAGAGCTGGTTCCGTCCGGGGCGCGGTACCACCCAGTCAACTGCGCCAGCGTATCTTATTAGTCCAACCCTGTCCCGGTTCTCCAAAAATCCCATGGCTATACTGGAGGCTGCCCGCGTAGCGCAGTCAAGGTAGGTTGAAGGGGAAGTCCCCACATCGTCAAGGCCATCCACGACTATCACCATATCTATGTTGCGGTCCCTTGTACTGTCGTTGACGTACAACTTGCCCAGTCTCATAGTTGCCCTCCAGTTGACCCGTCTTACAGAGTCGCCTGGAATGGCGGCGCGGATGTCTGATATCTCCAGTCCTTCCCCTGGTATTCGCGAAGGGGATTCGCCAACATGTTGACGGGATCTGGCTACCATACCCCAATCGATGCGGATCGGGACCGGCCGCGGATAAACCAGACACGATTGGCCCGGCCATACGCGGTCGCCAAAGGACTTCAGGCCTGACCGGGTGTAAGACCGCGAGACTACGTCCCCAACATAGAACATGCCGCGCACGGGCATGTCGATGCTAAACAGGAAATTGCGGACCTCCCCCGGCTTCATGGAGAGCGCAAGCACTCTTGAGGACATCACGTGGTTATCC
>DMOT01000115.1 GCA_003456765.1 Bacillota bacterium | reverse complement strand
CTACCCCCAGTCTCCTGCGGGGCATGGGGCGCTCGCGCGGATATCCTATCGCCAGCAAAACTACGGGGAATACCCCGTCTGGCAGCTCGAGCAGTTCACGCAGGTCTCGGAAGCACTCCAGCACCGTTCCCACATAGCATGAGCCGAGCCCGACTGCGTCCGCGGCTGTGCAGATGTTCTGAGCGCAGATGATGGTATCCTGAAAGGAGATCCAGAAATGGCGAAACGACTGGGTGGCGGAGAAGGGTGCAGCTTCCAGCGATGCCCATCTTTCCAGACGGCGCCAATCAATGCAGAATACCAGGTTGACTGGGGCTTTGGCAATGAAGCCCTGGTTGCCACAGAGCCTGGCCAGGCGGGTGCGGGTTTCCTGATTTTCCACCTTAACGATCGAAGAGGGCTGCAGGTTGCCGCCTGTTGGCGCTTGGATTCCTGCATTGAGAACCGCACTGAGCACGTCTTGCGGTATTGCCTTATCAGCAAAATCCCTGCAGCTTGCCCTGGACGTGAGAAGACGCATGGTTTCGTTCTGATTCGGATTACCATTCTCAAACGTCATTTCTAACCCTCCCAAAGCTGTAGTAGTATTCCCGTCCGCGCACGGCAAGACCTTCCGAAGGCTCAATGGAAAGAGTCACATAATAGCAGCTTTGCCTATGAATTGAGGGACACCTCAACGGCATCCCTCAAAGGAACTAGCTCTGCAGCAGGTGGCATCTAGCCGCCATGCGACGCTACGATGGCAAAACAAGAACGAACTATTATTGCAGCGAGCGAATTACTCTAACGAGAAGCCCCAATCATCATCCTCTTCGTCTTCGTCTTCGCTGCTCGTATCATCCCAGTCGAAATCCCAGGTGTCCGATGATTCGCTATCATCCTCGTCAGAATCGGTATCGCCCCAGTCGAGGTCCCACGAATCCTCAGAGTCGTCATTCTCCTCGTCGAGTCCCCAGTCCTCAGTCTCCGGGGTTAAGTCCTCTGCGGGTTCTTCTTCCTTCTTGCCGCAGCCTACAAGTGACACTGCTAGCAGGACGACCAGGAAGAGCGTCAGCAGTCTCTTCAGACTTTTCATTGTGACCGTTCCTTTCCATGTATGTGTTTTGTCCTGATATTTGGAGTCGTCTTTGACTCCATTATTAATCATATCAATGCAGAAACATTTGTGAAGAGCCCAGTTGACATATTTCACGATATTCTCCTGGAAAACCACGAATAAGTGCAGCGATTCGTCTGGCGAATCTTTACAAAGCCATCGAAAGCTGTCTTTGAGAAAGTGGCCTATAATAGATTTGTACCTGCATTTCATTGCTGCAATCATTACTGTAATGGAGAGATGATATTGCATAACGACGAGAACGAACTACTGCTTGTGAATGGACAAATCTTCACTCTTGATCCTGCGTGCCCTCGTGCCGGCGCCATGCTGGTCAGAGGCGGCAAAATAGCCTTCGTTGGCGTCCGGGAAGAGGCTTCCTCTCGGTGCCGTTTTCAGCCTGAGGTCATTGACCTTGCCGGCAGGACGGTTTTGCCCGGTTTTGTGGAATCTCACATGCATCCATCTATACTGGCTACTACTTTGCTCGATGTGGACTGCGCATACCCCCGGGTGAAATCAGTTGCCGACATTGTTGACAAGATCGCAGAGCGGGTAAGGGCAACACCTGAGGGAGGATGGGTTCGCGGCTGGGGATATGATGACAGCAAGCTTGAGGAACGTGCCCACCCGACCAGGTGGGACCTGGACAGGGTTTCTCCTGACAATCCTGTTTATGTACGAAGGACCTGCGCACACATGGGTGTTGCCAACAGCGTGGCCCTGAGGCTTTCAGGAATTACCGCGGATACGCCTGATCCTGAGGGCGGGCGCATCGGCCGGGATCCGGCTACCGGAGAGCCCAGTGGCTTGCTGATGGATCGCGCCCAGGATCTGATCGCCATCCCGCCTTATACAGATGAGGAAATTGAACGAGGATTCATCCTTGCCCTCAGGCAGCTTTCGAAGTGGGGAATAACAACAGTCCACGACATGCTTGTCGACAGGGCTGCGTTTGCGACCTACCAGAGACTGGCTGAAAGCCATAAGCTGCCTGCTCGAGTCCGTGTTTGGCTTGAAGGGGTCACATTCGGTTCTCAGGATGCGGGGCTCATACCCTTCGCTCTGGGGTTGGGGCTCAGAAGCGGATACGGGAATGACATGTTGAAGCTTGCGGGCATGAAGTTCATCCTCGATGGCAGCATAGGCGGCCGTTCGGCGGCTGTGGCAGAGGACTATGCCGGCGGCGAAGATGACAAAGGCATTCTCTATGTTGAGAGAGACGAGCTTTCGCCTCTTGTGGCAGAGTGTGTAAAAGGCGGCTTGAGAGTGTCGATCCATGGCATAGGAGAAAGAGCTATAGAACTCGCCATTGCTTCCCTGGAGGATGCTGTGGGAGAAGTTCCTATAGAAGCGGTGCGAGCCATGCGAAACAGAATAGACCATTGCGTCTTGCCTGATCGAGACCATCTGAGAAGGATCAAAGACCTTGGACTCGTAGTTGAGTCGTCAACATCATTCATGTATGCCCTGGGCGACAGCTGGATATCGAATCTCGGATACGAGAGGGCGTGTCGCACGTTTCCACTGAGGACCATGATTGATATGGGCATTCCGGTGGCCGGCAATTCCGATTCTCCTGTGTGCGACGGCAGCCCCCTTTTGGGGATGTATGCAGCGGTGACTCGGAAGACTTCGAGCGGCCGGAGGCTCGGCACTTCAGAGGGGATTACTGTGGACGAAGCGCTGCA
>DMOT01000310.1 GCA_003456765.1 Bacillota bacterium | reverse complement strand
ATGCCTGACCGATTGCTCATGGAGGTACTCGTCTCAGAGATCTGCGGATAGCAAAAACTCCAGCAACGCATGTTACTGGAGCTGCAAACGCAGACACCGGCGCAGCCGCATGTCCCGTGATACGCTCTTGCTTGCGAAACCTGCTAGGCTTCAGAGGCTTCGCCTGATTGAGTCGCCCTCGTGGCCAGACTTGATTTCAGGCGTGCTGCCTTGTTCGGATGGATTACACCCTTCTTGGCGGCGCGGTCGATCACGCTGTACGCGTGATTGAGCTCCTTGGCCGAGGCCTCCGGCCCCAATTCACTGATTGCTTCATGGCACCTGCGAACAGCTGTTTTGACGGAGGACTTGACCGACAAATTCGTGAGCGTTCGAGTCTTAGTCTGCCTGGCTCGCTTTTTAGCAGATCTGATGTTTGGCATTCTCAGTCACCTCCCCCTCAGCCATTCAATTGCACGCCTATGATTCTACCACGCACGGTTTGCCAATGCAAGCAAATCTCCAAGCCCGCGTCACGGTCCACGATGCTCCGGGGGGCTATGGGAGCAGATCTGTGATGAACTCGCCTTAAGACGGGAAAGACTAGGCATGTATCAACGTGCATGGCTGTATTGAGGGGGTGCTTAGCATTGGGGTTTGATCGCAGTTTCGGAGCGAAATGGCGTCCGTGCCAGGCGCTGGAACATCTTTCAGAGTGTGAGCTTGGGGTGGGCGGGGGTAGATGCCTGACCGATCTGGCGGTTGAGGCGAACGAACTTGTCCAAAGGGCAAGTCGGGCAGAAGTTCCAGGCGTCAGCTCCCAGGTTGAGGAGACGGATTTCGGGTCTGTGACCCGCGTGAGGATTCAGACAGAGCAAGCCGCCCGCTCTTTGGGAAAGGCTGTTGGAAACTACGTGACTATCGATGCCCCTGACCTTCCTCTGCGCGACAAGGGACTGCAGGAGGAAGTGTCACAGGGACTTGCACACGAACTGATCTCGATGATCAGGGCCAACCTCAACAACATGGATTTCTGGGCGATCCCCGATTTCACGACTCTCGTGTGCGGGTTGGGGAACTGGAATGCGACGCCTGATGCCGTCGGGCCCATGGTGGCCGGCGAGGTTCTCGTCACTCGCCATGTATACTCGCTGACTCCTCCGGAGAAACGTGGGGGACTCAAGTCGGTTGCTGCCTTTTCCCCGGGTGTTCTGGGACTTACGGGTGTTGAGACGGCTGAGATAATCGCAGGGGTTGTAGCCAGGGTCAGGCCGCATCTCATCATAGTCGTAGATGCGCTGGCTGCGAGGAGCATATCTCGGCTCGGCACCACAATTCAGCTTTCTGACACGGGCATCCAACCCGGATCCGGAGTAGGCAACAGAAGGTTCGGGATTAACCGTGAAACCATGGGCGTGCCTGTAATTGCTGTGGGAGTGCCGACGGTCGTGCATGCTCTCACAATAGTCGGCGATGCCCTTGACATCGTAGGCCGCGGCCAGCAGCCAGGGATCCAGTCTCACCAAATGGCTGGACCAATGGCCGAATTGGGCCTGGGGCAGCCAAGTCTGCCTCCGGCTGTAGCACAGATGCTTCAACCATATTTCGGGACGCTCATCGTGACTCCCAAGGAAGTGGATGTGCTGGTCAAGGAGCTTTCTCATGTTCTGGCCGGAGGCATCAACTATGCGCTCCATCCGGCCATAGATGAGGACGAAATATACCTGTACCTGCAATAAGGAGGCATGAATACCTGATCGGCCAGGCGCATACAGCTGCATGGAGGGGTGATCCCATTGCAGCGAGCAAACAGGGCGAGGCGAAGGCCGAGAACATCTTCTAGGCGCACAAGGAGAACGGTTGGCCAGCGATTCGGGCCGCTGGGAAACCTGTTCGTATTCTATGTAGCTTTATGTTTCGCAGCGGTCGGCCTCATAGTCGGCACGCAAGCAGAACCCAAGAACGCTTCTGTGCCAGCTATCTCAAGCCTGCCAGGGCAGGACATGGTGGAAGGGGGCACGGCATCCGGGTCTGACCTCTCTTTATGGGCCAAGATATCGGGGATGGTCGCCAGGTTCTTGAGTCTGTTCAGGCCAAGCAGCCTTCGGAGTCTGCCTTCCCGGTCTGGTGAAGAACGATTTGGCTCGATTGGCCCCAGGTTGGTTCATGCGGCTCTTCAAGCAATGGGAGGGCTGGATCTTGCAGATCCGCGTACGTTTATCCGCTCGGAGCTCCCCACGGTACTCACGTTGCAGCGGAGCTCTGACAACATATCACGTTCTGCAACTTCTGGCCGCGGATCAGGAGAAGAGCTGGAGGTATCCTTGCCAGGTGAAGCCGAGGCTGCCCTGATGGCCAACTCGACCCTGGTGTCGGGGGAACTATCCGCGTCTGAGCTGGAGTCGCTGACCCGCTCCGGGCTGCTTGTCTTTGGGGATTCGGCAAGCTCCGCCAGTCTCCGCCAGGCCGACGCGGGTGTACAGGATGTGTCCTCTGTCCCGGCCATCTCCGCTGCCGACCTGGCCCTGGGACATGATTCCAGTGTCCCTCTTGCGTCAGCCGCGTCTGCGGTTGGAGGGGGCGGTTCGGCGAGCTCTGCACCTGGTGAGCGTGATTCGGGTTCACCGACTACGGAGAGTGCTCCAGGCAAGGAGACTGTGCCATCTAAGTTTCCACTCCTCGCTGCAAGGGAAATTGCCGATGACATGGTGCTTCGCGGATCTGCGCCGAAGGTCGCGATACTTCATACGCATACATCGGAGGCCTACAGGGCAACGTCGGGTCGGGACTACTGCTGGGGGCGACCGGATGGAGTCGTGAAGGTAGGCGTGGCAATGGCTGAAGAACTATCGGAGGTTCTCGGGATTCCCTCAATACACGCATCGACTGTGCATGATTGGCCCGATTGGACCTTGAGCTACTCGAAGTCGCTCAAAACCATGAAATCGTTGGTGCAGTCATATTCCGGACTCAAAGCGGTTATCGACATTCACCGCGATTCTGTGCCGAGCAACAAGGAGAAACTGAAAACGGCGACTGTCGCAGGTGAGAAGGTGGCGCGAATTCTCTTCGTTGTTACAGATGACAGCTCAGGGCTTGCACATGCAGACTGGCGGAAGAACTATCACTTCGCTCTGCGGCTCTCTGCCGAGATGGATAAGATGTATCCCGGAGTCTCAAGGGGCGTAGCAATCGTGAAGAACGCCCGGTTCAACCAGCACGTTCATCCTGGGGCCATTATTGTCGAGGTCGGGGGAACGGACAATTCTATAGAGGAGGCGTGCAGATCCGCAAGGCTTGTCGCACGGGCCCTTGCCAGGATTGTATAGATGATGGCGTATCGAAGCTCATGGCGAGATGCAAAAGGCCGCATGGCACCTGCAACGGTCTTCGTTATTAGCTGCATCTTCTTGGCCGTCGTGTTCATAGCTCTCATGGCCGCCGGCTACAACTCATCCCGGCTTGCGGGCACCGTCCGTCCATGGTCCCCGTTGCGCGTTCGTCCAGCCGGGTCCGGCGCCCGCGGGATAGTGCTTGAAGCCTTTGGACGCGGCGTCAGGATTGAGTTCGAGCCCGCGCCGGAGTAGACCCGACAGCTCACTCGAGCATGGCAGACATGGCAAACAGGTGTCTTGGGGGAGGGGCTATGGCCAAGCAATATGGGAGTGAACACCTCACCCAGGGGATTTGCTTGCGCTCGGAAGTGCCAGTTGCTGATGGAAGTGGCCTCACTCACAGCCGTGATGATCTTGCAACCCTCTTCATTTCGGCGGAGCGGGGTGACTCACTGGTTGGTTGCTTTCGAGGGCAGGTGACCCGCCCTTGGGTCGCTTCTGAGAATATCGGCCCACTGATGGGTCAATCGGGCCACCGAGCCTCCTATTCGGTGTGGGCC
>DMOT01000309.1 GCA_003456765.1 Bacillota bacterium | reverse complement strand
CGGGGTTATATGCGTCGGAGGCTACGAAATGGCACATGCGGGAGCGGAGCATCTTGAGGGCGCTTTTCTCTGCCATAGCTCCGTAAACCCCCGCTATGCTGCCTGCATCCACTTGAACGAGGGCTCCCATCTTGATGAGGCGGCGCAGCATGTCAGGATCTTGAGAGAGCTCGTAGTTCCGCTCCGGATGGGCGATTATCGGAACATAGCCGCCGACTTTCAGTTCGAAGAGGGCCTTTTCGGTGTATTTCGGGACTGACAGCATGGGCAGCTCAACGAGGATGTGAACGCCTGATCCTCCTATGGGCGGAATGCCGCCCCCATCCAGAACCTCTTTCACCCCGGGATCAAGCATTATCTCGGCGCCTATCACAAGCTCAACCTGAGATGCCTCGTCGTCGGAGGCTGCCGCCTTGGCGAGCTCGTCGAGGCCTCGCGTTATGTGGGAGGTCCGCGGCGAGCGGGGATATGAGAAGCAATGGGGTGTTGCGACGATCAGATCAACGCCTGCCCGGGCCGCTGCACGAAGCATTTCGATAGACTCTGACATGTCAGATGAGCCATCGTCTATTTTGGGGATTACGTGTGAATGTATGTCAATCAATGAATTTACCCCTTTTCACTAGCGAATCTCTTGATAATTCGCGAAGAAGGTCGACAAAAGACAAGGAAGGATTTATCTATTTCTTATAGTATCTTATAACATGGCGTTAATTGCAGAATAAAGAAGATTTATCGTCCATTGGCTGTGGCGATAGTTTACGGGTTGATGGATGAATTTCTATCTCCAAAATTGTCCTGGCTATATCTGGTCTGCATTGTTGGAAGCGATGCTCCTTTATTGGACATCGTTGCTATTATGATATATGATATATTTCGACGTTCTCCATTGCGAGACTGATGTTGCCGCGCATATGCGGCGTTTGATTTCTGTGGGGGGAGGGTATTCTACTTTGCTGTTGCCATGGAACAGGATGAAGCAGGATGAAGAGCAATCAGATCCTGAAAATGCCCTGGTATCACTCTATCATCCGAAGTCGCCTGCAAGCGAAGCCTATCGCATGCTCAGGACTAATGTCCATTTTTCCGGCGGGGGCGAAGCCATTCAGGTGCTAGAGGTGACGAGTTCCTTCCCTGGCGAGGGGAAGTCGCTTACTGCTGCAAATCTTGCGATAACCTTTGCTCAGGCAGGCGATTCGGTTCTGCTTGTAGATGCTGATATGCGTCGGCCAACGGTGCACGAGAAGTTCCAACTGCCTCAGACTCCAGGCCTTTCTGAAGCCATAGTCACCGGGAAGTACGACGACTCTATGCAAGATGGGCCGCTCGATGGCCTGAAGATAATGGCTTCAGGGACGATTCCCCCTAACCCTTCTGAGCTTCTTCATAGCGACCGCATGAAGGATTTCCTTGACGAGATGAAATCCCGGGTCGATCTTGTGATCCTCGATGTCCCTCCGGTGCTAGTGGTTGCGGATGCGCTGGCCTTGGCGCCTAGGGCAGACGGGGTGCTTCTTGTGGTCAGCTTGATCAATTCCGATAAAAATGGCACAAAGCGCTCTGTAGAGGCACTCCGGGGCGTGAACGCAAGGGTGCTGGGAACGGTGGTGCGCGGGATTGTGCCGCCTCGGGGCAAGTACGGCCGCAAGGGCTATTACAATGATTATTACTATTATTACGACTCCGGCTACGGCGCGGATGAGTCGGCAAAGGAGACTGCGACAAAGTGAGTTGGAGGCAATCTGCATCTGGAAGAGGCGCAACGATCGCTGTTGCTATACTGTCCGTTTTGGTTATGGCTTTCAGCTTGTCGCTGTCAGCTCCTGTGCTGGCAGGAGATGATCCCGAAACGGCAGTGCAGGCCGAGTATATTCTCGGGCCCGGAGATGCCATATCCATCTCTGTTTTCGGCGACGAGCAGTTGACTGTGACTGCACTGATAGGGCCTGACGGGATCATATCGATTCCGCTGGCAGGCTCCGTAAGGGTTTCCGGTCGAACTGTGGATGAGATCAGGGCGGATATTGCCCATGCTCTGTCGGCTTACATAAAGAGCCCAGATGTCACTGTAACCGTAGTGGAGTACCGGAAAGTCCGCATCGTGGTTGTCGGAGAGGTTGCCCATCCGGGGATATATGAGGCGCCGAAGGGCGCGGGGGCTGTTGTCGCCATTGCGGCTGCGGGAGGCCTCACTGAACTTGCAGATGCCGACTCTATCGTCGCGATGGACGGATTGACTCGCGCCGTTGACTACTCTGCCGTTGTCGAGGGCCGCGCAGTCGATGCTCCTTTAGGGGACGGGGCGGTTGTGCATGTTCCCCGCGAGGTGAGGCAGATCCTCGTGCTCGGCGATGTTGTGAAGCCAGGGTCGTACCCGGCTCCGAAGGGCGGGGACATGAGGCTGCTCGATGCAGTGGCTGCAGCCGGTGGAGTTGCCGGCGATGCCCGAAGGGCCCAGGTGGTTTGGAACGGCATGCGCGACGGGGCCCAGGGGAATCTCTCTGCATCCCTTGGCGAGCTCATTGACGCTCCGGGTGCAGAATCCAACATCATTCTAGCCTCAGGCGATGTCATATTCGTTTCAGAGGCGCCTCAACAGGCATCGATAATCGGAGAAGTTGCCTGCCCCGGGGTGTACCCTGTTGGCGCAGATACGACTCTCCTCGACCTTATTGCTGCTGCAGGCGGTCCGAGCGAGCGCGCGGACCTCGGGAATGTGAAGGTGTACGCCGAAGGCAACACTGAGGATGGCGCAGCTTTTGATCTTGCCGAAAGGGATCTGGCATTCACAGGAGATGTGAAGGCCAACCCGAAGGTCGCACCTGGCGCAGTTGTCGTGATTCCCAGCACGCATCTGCGGGTTCAGGTCGCCGGATACGTGGGCCGTCCGGGCCAGGTTGAGCTTGAGCGCGGGGCTACAGCGCTGGATGCCATCGTTGCGGCGGGAGGAGTCCGCCAGGATGGAGATGGAAGCAGGGTTTCTCTCACCCGGAGGTCGGATGAGCTTTCCGAGGTGCGCCAGATAGATATTGAAGGAATATTGAGTGGGCATGTCCCCCACAGTGAGGCGCCTGGCCTCGTAGATGGGGATGTGCTTTTTGTTCCCAGGGCCCTGGCGCGCATGACTCTGCTTGGAGAAGTCAGACGCCCGGGTTCATATTCAATAGAGCCGGGATCCACCCTGATGGATGTCATGGCCGCTGCAGGCGGCCCCACCGAGTGGGCTGACATGGGTGCCGTTAGAGTGTATGAGGGCGGAAATGTGGAAGATAGCGAAACCTTTGAGCTTGCAGATGACCGCCTGATCTTTGAGGGAAGCATCAAGGCTAATCCTCTCGCACGCGCAGGGCAGGTAGTTGTGGTGCCTTCCACGGCTATCCAGGTTGTTGCCACCGGGCATGTGAGCCGTCCGGGGACTCTTGCGCTTGTCCGCGGGGCCACGGTGCT
>DMOT01000203.1 GCA_003456765.1 Bacillota bacterium | reverse complement strand
TCATGTACGAGGCGATTGGAAGGACAGGCGGCCTTATGGCGGTCCGACCGGTGAGAGTCTCTCTCAACGTTGAAAACCCCGTCCGCTACAGAGAGCGGGGGGTCTCAAAAAAGCGGGTCTTCATGGACTCCATAGAGGGGTTGCCTCAGTTCATCGTCGAGAAGAGCAACATGCTTCCTGGAGATGTGTTGCTCGTCGGGTCAGTCTCAGGCATTAACATCCTGCCCGTCCAGATGGCCATGGATGCACAGAAACTTGGCTTGACTGTCATTGGGCTGACCGCCGTAGAATACTCAAGCAAACTTGAGCCCAGGCATCCAAGTGGAAAGCGGTTGTTCGAAGCATGCGACATCGTGCTCGACAATTGCTCAAATGTAGGGGATACTCTGGTGTACGTGGACGAGCTCGAACAGAGCATATGCCCGTCGTCAGGCATCGCTGCATCATACATCATCTGGGCGCTTCAGGCGCGCATAGTCGAGATGATGCTTGAGCGAGGCAAGAAGCCGAGCATATACATGAGCAACAACATGCCGGGCGCGGGAGAGTTCAATGCCAGGGCATGGGCAGAATATGAGAAGGTAGGTTACTGATCAGGTGTCGAAGGAGCACTCTCTGAGAAACAGATACTACGAGATCGGTATTGACGGCAAATCCGGCCGCACAATTCGGCTTGTGAACCGCCTCACCGGCGACGACTACCTGAAGTCGCATGATAGTGGTGAGATGTACAAGCTGTACTGCCTGGATCTTGAGACCGGTGAGCGAGTCGAAGTTGTGCCTGAAGGGGCGGCCTCTGCAAAGGAGGAGGCGGCAGGGGATAGGTCGTTGCTCACGCTTTGCTTTGAAGGTGGCCGGCTTGCCGGCGCCGGTGGCAAGTCAGTCAAGATCAACGCTTCTGTACGCATTGAGACGTCAGATGATGATCCTGAGAGCTTGTGGGCGATAGAGATCAGCAACCAGGACGAGCGCTATGAGGTGGTGGAAGCACTATTCCCTTACTTCCGCGGATTCTATCTGGGCAAGACCTGGGAAGATGATGTGATCATATATCCGCACCATGCAGGTGAGCGCACCCTTGCGCCTGTGAGAGAGTATACTTCCGAACGGTATCTGAACTTCGGAAGGGGCGCAACCACGCTCGGGCAGGATGGCGTATTCAGCCGCGAAATCAACTACTGCGGCCTGGCCTCGATGAACTGGATGTACTATTATGATGACGACAATGGGTTTTACCTGGCCTCATACGACAAGGACTTCCTCGTTACAGGTGTCAGGGTGGAAACAGGAGGGCCTGATGATCCATGGATGGGGTGGGGCCTTCGGAAATACGTAACTTGCGGACAGGGCGAAGTATGGAAGTCGAATCCGACTGGCGTTGCGTTGACGACTGATGACTGGCACTGGGGCGCGCGGCGGTACAGAAAATGGATCGACGGCGTCATTGAGATGCCTGACAATCCAGAGTACCTGCAGGATGAGACGATACTGAATCAGTGCTACAACTTCAAGAGGAATGGCGTAATCTTCAATCGCTTCAGCGACATACCGTCAATGTATGATGCAGGGAAACAGGAATACGGCATGCGGCATATGTTCATAGCCTCCTGGAATAGAAGCGGGTTTGACCAGGATTATCCGGAATACCAGCCCGACATGGAGCTTGGCACACCCTGGCAGTTGGCCAAGGGGTGCAGTTACGTCAATGAGAATGATGGCTTTGTAACCTTCTATATCAACTCGCGAATCTTCCATGTGAAGTCCGACTTCTTCAATACGCTGGGCAAGAAGTGGGCTATGAAAGACCATGCCGGAGAGATGTACCACGAGGTTTATGGGCCTCACGAGTTTGTGGTGCTCTGCCCTTCGAATAAGGAGTGGCAGGATTACCTCATAGAGATGGGAACCTGGATGGTGTCAAGTCACGGTGCAACCGGCATCTACCTTGACCAGCTTGGATCGGCGGAACCGTTCCCATGCTACGATCCGGATCATACGCATGATGACATCGGCCGGTTCAACCAGGGATACCTCAGGGTTCTCAGGGAGCTCCTTGCCAGGATTCGCGGCATCAACGATGATGCGTTCTTGATGATAGAGAACTGCGGCGACATATATGGATCGTACGTTTGGGGAAGCCTCACCTGGAACGGCGAGGACTACGACGAGTTCTATAACGTCTTCAAGTATACTTTCCCAGAGTACGTTCAGGTGAACATGTGCAACCCCAAGCGCCATCTTGAGGGTGAGGAGAGAGTGCAGAGGCTTCACAGGGACCTCAACAGAGCACTCCTTCTGGGCTCTGTGTTCTGGGTGGGGCTTGACAAGACCGTTACGCTGGAAGCTGAGGATCATGAATACCTGAAGGCCGCCATAGCCATGCGGAACAAGCTAAACCTGTTCTTCAAGAAGGGCACCTTCGCTGACGATGAAGGAATAGCGGAAAAGCCGGAGGGTATGGATGCGGTCCGTTGGAGCCTGGGAGAAGGCGGCGACCTCTATGTAATCTCCAATCCCCGGCGGGCAGCAGGCGGCTGCCTGGCAGTTGCTCTCCCGGATGGCCCAATTCGCGGCATAAGGTATTTCGACATAGATGGCAATGAAGGCCCGATCGAGCATGAACAGGGGATGCGGCAAGGTGCTGAGGTCATAGAGATTCTCCTCCCGGTGTCGGAGGTAACGGCGATTCTTGTTGAGAAGGCATAGTTGTCCGCTGTGATCAGCATGGAGTAACTAGGAGCGGGGGCCGTGCCGATGTGAGACCATCCACATCGGCAGTGGCACCCGCTTTTGTCGGTGTGGATGGGCCGATGCGCTTGAGCCCCCACTGCAGGCTCGCCGGTTGCTCTAACTACTCTGGCATGTCCGGGCGCATTCAAGGCGGAGATCTGCGGATCAAGACCGGGGTGTCAACTGATTGACCTACTGGCGGGTCGAAATCCATGGAGTACGACCTATGGGCGGGTCGCTTTTCCCCAAAACGACCTGCCAGTGGGTCGATCTGCCCTTCAGTGAATTACAGGAAAAACAATGTAGATGCAGCGTCAATTGTGTACCCAGCTACAGGAGGTATTGCCCTTGGAGAGGCTTTGGGCTGGCACGAAGCCGGCGGCTGAGTTGACTGATTGACTCGCCAGTGGGTCGAATTTCTTCAAACTGACTTACGAGGGGGTCACTTCCAGAAAAAATGACCTATCAATGGGTCAAGGTGCTGTAAGGGTTTGAAGAGGAAAGCGATGCAGAGGCATCGCTGACCGTTTCCGCAGCTAGAACGGGTGGCAGTGTATGGCACTATCCGGGTCTGCATGCCATCCGGGGGTCGGGCTTCAGACTGACCCACCAGCGGGTTGAAATTGGGGGAAACGACCCATGAGCCGGTCGTTCGCTTCAAGAATTGACCCACCAGCGGGCCACC
>DMOT01000019.1 GCA_003456765.1 Bacillota bacterium | reverse complement strand
ATGATGGAAAACGGGGAAGTCCCATCGGGCGGCATGGATCGCGGCAAAGCGTATAAGTTTTAGTCATTTTGGAAACCAAAGTGATCAAATTCTAGACTGGGCCGGGCTAAATTTTAGTCATTCTCGTGGGAACACGCCGCGGAGGGGGCGGCATGCATCCGTGCATAGGACTAAGATGGATAATCAACAGGCCCAATATGGAAGAGGTGGGGTGAACATGCATGCAAATGGGATAAACGCGCATAACAAGCTCCTGGCGGTCTAGATTTTATGCCTCTCCAGCCTAATTTTTAGCCTGAAGCGAATTCAAAATGACTAAAACTTAGACTGGTTGAATCGGACAGAGATTGCACAGCCATATGTAGGAGTGGGAACATGAATAATCCTGGCCGAGATGGGCTGCGTTACCCAGCCGTGGCCTTGTAGGCGTCAAATAGCTCACGGAGCCTGCCTTTTCTTCAGCCCCAAGCCATTGACTACACTGCCTGGCTGACCACGCAGTAATAATGCATCTGGCATATGTTACATGCGGAATGTGGGTTTCAGTCTAGGGTTGCTTGCCCGTAGTTCATCGGAGTCCAAGAGCGGGCACGTATTGGACGTGCACGAGACGAGCCACTCTCTCATAAGCTAGCTCTGTATCACAAAGTGTTGGGGGACGGAGGTGGCTCGTCTTGATCTCCAGTGCCCTTCTTGCCTTTGCAGCCCTCCTTACCAGAGGACTGATGCTTCTCCACTCCTACATTGCGGGAAATGGTGCGTTCCCGCCTCCGCTCACGGAAGATGAAGAACGCCAGATGCTCGAGAGAAAGGAGGCCGGCGACGAAGAGGCCCGTAACATACTGGTCGAGCGGAATCTCAGACTAGTTGCGCATGTGGTCAAGAAGTACGACGTAATCGGCGAAGAGACGGATGATCTTATCTCCATAGGCGCCATCGGACTGATCAAAGCGATAAACACGTTTGACAGGCAGAAAAAGACGAGGCTTGCCACGTACGCTGCCCGGTGCATTGAAAATGAGATACTGATGCATCTTAGATCAGGCCGGAAGAACAGAGGCGAGCTTTCACTTTATGATCCTATCGGCGCTGACAAAGAAGGGAACGAGATTGTTCTTATGGACGTGCTCACCAATGGGGGCGACACTATTGCTGATATCGTTGAGTCAAAAGTGGAGCAGGAAAGACTGGTGGAGAAGCTTGCCAAGCTGTCGCCGCGAGAACGCAGAGTGCTGGAACTTAGGTTCGGAATGGGGGATAAGCACCGCCAGACTCAGCGGGAGATTTCGCGCGCCCTGGGAATATCGAGATCGTACGTGTCAAGGATAGAGAAAAGGGCGCTGGCTAAACTGATGAAGGAAATGTCGACACCCGGCTGATGCCAGGACTATTCTGGCCCATAGGGCCTTTACCAGCATACTGTTGGAGGCTTCCAGCGCGGCAAGGATCGACTGAACTTGCGCCTGTCATCCGTACCAGCGTGATGAAGAGTGAACGTCAGGCCAGTTTTGCCAGGCGATTCCAACGAGAGTGCTCGCCGCGATCCCGTCCCTCTGGGGTGCGGGGCGCGGCGAGGCACATTACATGCCAGGGTTGTGTCCCCCGGGCCACAGGCGAGCAAGGTGGCCAGGGGGACAACCCCTAGGCAGCGGGTGCCAACCGCAGACTGGTACAGCACGTATGGGAAGGCATGCACACTACGCCAGGTTTCTCCGTGGTATAATGGGCTGTGGCGAGAGGAGGAATCATGCCCTGCTTAAACCAGATCTGCAAGTATCCGGAGTATGGGAAATCGACCTGGACTGCCTTTCTGAAAAGGGAATCGCAGGCATCATTCTGGATATCGACAACACCCTGGCCCCCTGGGGCAGCTACGAGATTCCCGACAGGATCCGCGAATGGGTGGAGAAAGCCAAGTCGAAGGGCTTTGGCTTATGCATCTTGACCAACAATTACAGCAGTCGAGCGGACTGGTTCAGTCGTGAGCTTGACGTGCCTGCGGTCAAGGGTTGGGTCAAGCCGTGGGCATGGGGCTACAGAATGGCCATGCGTGAGCTGGGAACTGATGCAGATTCCAGCGTGATGGTGGGCGATCAGCTTTTCACCGACATTCGCGGCGCGAACAGGCTCGGGATATATTCAATTCTCGTCTCGCCATTGAGTAATCGTGAGCTTTTCCATACTCGAATAAAGAGACGCTTTGAGAAAATGATTCTTGGAGACAAGGATGAGAGGTGACGGCCACCTTGGACGGAAGATACGCTCAGGTGGTTGTGGACGTGCCCGCCCGAAGGGTGGACAAGTGTTACGACTACATAATCCCCGATGGGCTGATGGACAAGATAGTGCCTGGCTCCAGGGTATTGGTGCCCTTTGGGCCTCGCTCTGTTGAGGGCTTTGTTGTTGCTCGGACGGCCAAACCAGCCGTGGCAAAGGTGAAGCCGATCACTGCTTGTGTCAAGAGTGCCCCGCCAGTGCCGGAGGAGCTGCTCGGTGTGGCCAGGTGGATGGCGGATACATACATGTGCTTGCTGATCGAGGCGCTTCGGGCT
>DMOT01000170.1 GCA_003456765.1 Bacillota bacterium | reverse complement strand
GGCGGGGTTCTCGCCTTCCTGCACTGTCTTGGCCAAGTACTTGCCGTTGGCGGCTATGTAGCATGTCCGCGTTCCTCTCGCGCCGAAATTGGGCGGGGGCGACAGGTCAGGAGCTGCATTCGATTCCAGTATCTCTATCGGCTCGTCTGGGGGAGGAATAACCTCTGGGGGAGGAGTAACCTCGGCAACAGGGCACTCGAAAACTATGTCGTTGCCTGAGTGCAAGGATACTTTGATATCCATGCCTTCCATGGTCATAATGCGCCGCCCAAAGGCATCATAGAAGAAGCTTGCCATCGTCCGATCTCGAACGCTCACATTCTTCATTGTGCGACTGGCATCGTAGCGATACTCGGTTCTTGCGCCGTCCTTTGTCTTCGACAGAAGCTGCCCATACGTCCCCCAAGCGTATTCAGTTGTTCGCTCCGAAGAGGTCCTGCTATGCAGCATGTTGACGATGCCGTACTGATAGTTGATCGTCCCGCGGCCATCTGACCAATTCTCTATGATTCTATTGCCTGCGCCGTCATAGGCGTATTCCACATTTTCGACTCCTGTCGAAGTGCGGACTTCTGCGCGTGTCAGCTGATTGGCAGGACTGTACTCAAACTGCAAAGCAGTCGCGGTTCCATCGCTCGCATCCACGATCCTTCCGATGTTCCCGGCCATCGTGTACTCATACGCGAGGTCGAGGCAGGTCTGACCCTGGAAAGCAGTTAAGATTCGAGCTATCCTGCTTCGCGAATCGGGTGTATACGAAGTGGACACTCCATTGGCAAACTGTATTGACGTCAGGAAGTTGCTATCATTGTATGCCAGGCTGTCACAGTATCCCGGGATGCCTATGAGACGGTTGGCCCTGTCATATTGAAAACCTACAGCATGGCCATTCGGGTAGGTCATGCGGATCCTGTTCCCCATGTGATCATACTGATACCGGATGGCATGGGATTCTCCTTCAATCCGCCAGGCTTCGCGTTCGAGCCAAGCTCTCAGATTGTAGGAACGCGAGACCGCATTGCAGAGCATCGCGTTATCGTGTACTTCGCCTTTAACAACACGACCGTTTGCATCATAGAAGAACCTGGTTTCAGCGCCGCCCGCGTACAATATGCGCTTGACTCTGCCCAGCTGATCGTGTTCATACGTTATCTGATCAGGAGTTCCATTGTCCTCGCCTATCTGCAATCCTCGGCTGTTGTATTCATAAAAGTGGACACGCTCAGGCGAGCTGGATCCGCTTTCAAGCAGGGCCATCGACGTAGGCTTGTCGAAATGCGTTTCGTATTCATAGCATGTTTCGTCCCACCGGGAATTCCGACGGTTCACATACACGTGGGTGGTTCTCCCAAGCTTATCATATCTATACCAGACTATATCCCACAGGGGGACATCAGGGGGAACGCTGGCCCTGGATTTGAGCGCACTCCACACAGTGCGTCCCAACACATCGTATCCACGATATACAGGGTCCTGCCAGTTAGATGAGTCCCCTGTCTCTTCCCTGCTCCAGCTCATCCATTGTTCATCTGGATTAGGGGCGAATGGACAAACGAGCACTGCCGCAAGCTCGATCGGTAAGGAACCATTCACTGCCGTGTACTCATGCTTGACCTGAGACCCATCGGGATACTCAGCGATCCGTAGAATTCCAAATCCTAATGCCTCGGAGTGCCTAAGATCGGTTACTACTCAGTCGGCTCTAGCCTGTTCGAGTACTGCACCATCTTTTCGGTCTCATATGTCCCCAGTTTCCAGTTACACGTCATAATATATGGCTGGAAACTGGGGGGGTAAGTTGGAGTGTAACGCTAAGGGATAGGGAGGGGCCTCTCGCTCCCAGGTGGCTTTCGCTATGCTCACATCTAGCGACACAAAGCCGAGTCCGATCGATTCCCCAAAGCATAACGCAACGTTCTTCCTAACCACCCACAGCTGCTGCCGGTCATGCATTTGATGCTGCGTCAAAGAACAACTCTCGGAAAGCCGGATAGTCCGATGATACGCTGGCAATTCTCCATCTGAAAAGCCCAAGTTTCTTAAGAACTACGATGCCCGAAGCTTCATAAGACGACCCATTGATCGAAAACCAAGATGTCGTCTTGATTGAGGCCATACTGCAAGATACCGCCTCAATCTTCTGCACGTAGATATCGCCAAATGCATGATACTGGGCTGCTCTCTGCGCAAACATATCTAGTGCCATATCACATGGCGACTTAAGGTTCTCGTGTTTGAATACAGCATCACTGGTGAACAAAGCCATATCGGGCGCTGCACCTCTCTGAAAGGAACGGGCCATAAGCACAATCACCCTTTTCATAGCTTGTCTCTCGAGGATTGCATGTCCCACGCAGACGCTGACTACGGCGATTACTAGTACTATGGCACGGTTGCTAGAGACCCAATTTCGAAACGCCGTGTGATTAGTCAACAGTGTACGCCACCCCCCCACCAGTTAGTATTCAACAAATTGAGAAATTCGAAATGGTACAGGTACACACGTGGTGACCAGGAGAAAATCCGAACGTGCAATACTGGGTTCGAAGAAAACGACGAGTATCCCTGTTGCCCATATGTAGTAACGTGCTGAGTCTCTGCAAATCTGGCAGCGAAATCAGCCGTGTTGCATCCGTGGAAAACTGCAATCGCTTCATCGCTCCAATTGAGACTCACAGTGATGATCCTCTCCCATACATCCTTGCTCCCTCCCGCAACCTCAGGACCCCTAGAATAGCCATGAGAGTACATGTTCAGTCCATCTACTTTCTCTAGTTTGGCTAGCTTCATCCATGTCGACTCCAGTGCCCGGGCATTGTCTATCCTCTGTACCACTATGTTACTCTGGTCCTAGCCTGCCGCCAGCAACTCGTTCCTTCTCGTCTGAGCAGCCCTGGCAAACGGACTTTCTCTTTCGAATCTTGCCCAATCCACTGTCCCGTCAGGCCTTTTATAATCTTGAAGCTCCGAGCTGCTATATGACCAAAGAACTACGTACGTGTTTCCATCTGGATCAACACATATGAGCGGGTTATTCGCGCAATAGATGTACCAATTCAGCCCGTCTTTCGCCGGGTCGCTACTCGTAAACCTCCCCACCTCGGGGTCATAGTACCTGGCCCCAAAGTAGTAGAACCCTATAGCGCCATCCTCAGGCTTTCCAGTGAATCTATGCGCTCCGCTGGCCAGCGGCCCTGTTGATGTGGCAACCAACCCGAACGGTTCATATTCGAACCTCGCTGCGACCTCGCCCGAAGAATCGGTGATCGCCCTTATGGA
>DMOT01000080.1 GCA_003456765.1 Bacillota bacterium | reverse complement strand
ATTCTCTACAGGCCGTCTGGCAGGCCTCAGCGCGGCGGGGGCGAGGAGGAAGTAGCATATTGCGAGGCTGGGATGCCGGCACAGTCATATTCGCAACTCTGGCAGGTCTGTCTCTTGCAGCATGCGTTTGTGTACAGATCCTGCTCTTTTCAGGGGCCATTCCGAAAACCGCGTTGATGATAGAGAGCATTGAGGGGCTGCCGGCATGGATGTGGGATGCTGCGCGGGGCGATGCTCTCGCCGATGGCGAGCCGTACGAGCCGGCAGGCGCATCGGCACAGGCCGGCGGCATACTGCTCAAGCTGTCTGCCTGTGATGACGCCGTCGGAGGCAAGTGTTGCATGCCCGCTCTTTTTGTGCTCGTGAATGGAGTCCCTGTCGCCGATTTCAGATATGGGACCGCGGCAGTAGTTGTGCACAGGGGCGACTTGCTGGAAGCGGAGATCGAAGGCGAGGTCGGAGATGGGACCGAGTCAGCACTGGATGAATCCTGGGAGAGGCAGATGGAGATAGAGGTAGAAGAGGTTAGTCCAAACGTGAAAGAACCCCGCAAAGGAGACATCTTTCTGGTTGATCCGGGCCGTACTAACATGGGTAATGCTATGATATTATAGAGCGCATGGGCACAGAAGGATTTTTTGCCGTCCCGAAGGAATAATGGCCCCGGCGTAGAATAAGTTAGAATTGTACGGTGATTGGAGAGCGTTGATGTATGTCGCTGGAGAAATCGATAGCCATAGATGGCCCGGCCGGGGCCGGGAAAAGCACAGTAGCACGTATGCTTGCTAGTGTATTGGGATACAGGTATGTTAGCACCGGCGACCTCTACCGCGCTTTGGCATTGGAAGTCATTCGTAGGGGCCTCGACCCTTACGACGAAGCAGCGGTCTTGGAGGTCGCAAAATCTGTTTCCATAAGAGTTGAGCCCACCGTGGATGGGGCACAGCGCACGATTCTGAATAAAGAGGATGTCACCGAGGAGATTCGGACCGCAGAAGTAGATGCGGTAGTCTCTCCCGTGTCAGTATATGCCGAGGTTAGAAAACACATGGTTGAGGCCCAGAGGGCAATTGCTTCCGATGTTGATGCAGTGATGGACGGCCGCGACATAGGCACCGTAGTGCTTGCAGAATCATCGCACAAGTTCTATCTTACAGCATCACCGGAAGAACGGGCCCGACGGCGGCAGCGTGACTACGCCAGGAAGGGACGCCACGTTGAACTGGCGGATCTCGTAGACGAGATTACGAGACGCGATAGAGTCGATAGTACAAGGCAAGTCTCGCCGCTGAGGCCGGCGCCGGACGCGGTTGTTATTGACTGCACGACGCTTTCGCCTGAGGAAGTGGTTAAGACGATGTTAGCCGCTCTTGGGAGGATTGACGCTTGCTTTACTCTCTCGCGAAATTCCTGATGATAACATATATGTCTGTCGTATTTGGATTCAAGGTAACAGGACAAGAGAACGTGCCTGAGGCCGGCCCGGTAATCATTGTTGCAAACCATGCGAGTGCATTCGATCCGATCGCCCTGGGCTGCGCCTGCCCACGCCAGATAAGTTTCATGGCCAAGGCTGAGTTGTTTGATAACCCAGTCTCTGCCGCATTGCTGCGGGGGCTTCATGCCTTTCCTGTCAGGCGCGGGCGAGTTGACCGTGAAGCATATCGCCAGTCAATGGATATACTTAAGGCTGGGGGAGTTCTGGGAATGTTCCCGGAAGGCACACGGAGCGCAACAGGGGAGCTCCAGGAGGCGCATCCAGGGGCGGCACGTTTCGCCATACAGACGGGAACGCCGGTGTTGCCGGCGGCGATAGTAGGGACTATTGCGAAACATCGCAAGGGAATGAAGAGGTTCCGTGAACCTCTGGTTAGGGTGGTCTTCGGCAAGCCGATATGGCCGAAGGCTGCAGGCCCGGGCCGGGCTGTTCGGGAAGAGACGGAGAAGCTCGCCGGGGAGATAATGCAGATCATTAGTGAACTGATGATCACTGCGTGAGGATTTGGGAGTGTGGGAACGTGAAGCTTTTTATCGACAGCGCGAACATTGACGAGATACGCGAAGTTGCTGAGATGGGCATAGTATGCGGCGTTACGACCAACCCGTCGCTTGTTGCAAAAGAAGGACGTGACTTCAAGGAAGTCGTAGCAGAGATCTGTGAAATCGTAGACGGACCGGTAAGCGCTGAAGTGATCAGCCTCGATGCTGAAGGTATGGTGCGCGAAGCCACTGAAATCTCTGCCTGGTCGCCGAACATAGTGATCAAGATACCGATGACGTCTGAAGGGCTCAAGGCCGTTAAGGCTCTCTCGGCTAAGGGAATCAAGACCAACGTTACTCTCGTATTCTCTTCTGGCCAGGCTTTGCTAGCTGCCAGAGCCGGCGCCACCTACGTGAGTCCTTTCGCCGGGCGCCTCGACGATATCAGCTCTGACGGGATGGGCGTAGTCGGGGAGATAGCCGCCATCTTCGATATTCACGGTATTCCAACCGAAATAATAGCTGCTAGCATCAGACATCCGATGCACGTCATCGAAGCTGCATTGGTCGGGTCTGATATTGCTACTGTCCCGTACCGGGTGCTGATGCAGATGACCAAGCATCCCCTTACAGATGCGGGAATAGAAAGGTTCTTGGCAGACTGGGAGAAGGCAACGAAGAAGTGAGTTCTAAGACCATTATCAGGGAGGCTGCATATTCAGGATTCTGCAAAGGGGTTGAACGTGCCGTTCGTATTGCTTGCGAAACGGGACGGGAGGCGTTGCGCTCAGGTCGCGCTGGCGCTGTCACCCTTGGACCGTTGGTCCACAATCCTGATGTGGTCTCAAGTCTCCTTGAATGCGGTGTCGAGCAGGTTGAATCGATTGAATCCGCTAAAGGTCGCGTTCTCATTATTCCGTCGCATGGCCTCCCCCCTGAGATAGCTCAAGCTGCTCGGGAGAGAGGGCTGACGCTCGTAGATGCCACGTGCCCCCATGTGCTTCGTGCACAAAGGGAAGTGGCAAGAGCGCATGAAGAAGGCCGGTACGTGGTGCTGGTTGGGGACAAGCGCCATCCAGAGGTTCGCGGAGTGGCTGCGTTTGCAGCCGGCAGCATTGCAGTTGTGTCGAGCATAGATGAAGCGCATTCCCTGCCGCTGCCTTCCAAGCCTGTCACAGTAGTTGCGCAAACTACGCAAAAGGAGTCCCTATTTGAGGCGGTTGCTGAGGTTCTTCGCAAGCGAGGAGCCGAGGTTGAAACCGTCAATACTATATGTCCGGCCACTTCGGAAAGGCAGGAGGCAGCCAGGGCTCTTGCC
>DMOT01000319.1:462-4875 GCA_003456765.1 Bacillota bacterium | reverse complement strand
GTTCCATGAAGCGGAGTATACACCAACTCAAGACGCTCACGATCGCCCCTGGGCACAATCTCCCCCGACAGCTCCTCCAGGAGGCCCGTGACGCGGGCTATGTAACGCTCATCCAGTTCGTTTCCGACCGTCTCCACTGGAACCGCTGGTTTCGCTGAGAAGCAGAGATAGTCGTCTATGCCGGAAACCCTGTTGGCAATCTGGCCGGCCGCCTCAGGAAGCAGCTGAACTCCGTCAGGGCCATAGACCTTGTAGCCGTTGTACTCCGGCGGATTATGGCTTGCTGTTATTACAATGCCGCCTGCCGCCCCAGTCTCGCGCACAGCAAAAGAAAGCAGGGGAGTAGGCCTAATCCCCTGAAACACCATTGCTCGGATTCCGTTTGCGGCAAGCACATATGCAGCCTCCCGGGCAAACTCCTCTGACATTTTCCTGGAATCATAGGCAATCACTACGCCGGATTGAGTGGACCCCTCCACTTGCTCCAGAAGGTACGAAGCATAGGCCTGCGTAACCCGGCGAACCGTGTACCGGTTCATCCTGCTCGTTCCGGCGCCCATCTTGCCCCGCATGCCTCCGGTGCCAAAACCGAGTTCACGCCCGAACCTCTCTTCAATCTCGGCAACGTCC
Organism: Bacillota bacterium; assembly: GCA_003456765.1. GTDB lineage: Bacteria > Bacillota > DTU025 > DTU025 > DTU025 > UBA10085. Next base: position 4,245 of record DMOT01000319.1, on the reverse strand, counting down.
TCTTCTATTTCTGCAAGTTCCGCCCTGGTGGCCTCATCCACACAATCAGACGAACGCCATATGTCATAGACCACTCCATAATCCATAGATGACCACCCCGTATACCTACGTTACCTCACCTTTCGGATGGTTCTCCGCCATGCCCCGAAGTTCCTTCGACCTCTATCGGCTTTAGTCAAGCCAACCCTTGTAAACTGCCCATGAAGCCATGAGGGAATACTGGGCGACGCTTATCTCCATCTTTATGGCCATTTCAATCTCCACTTTGTCCTGCCATTCAGTCCTCATGGCTATAGTAAGCTGCGTCCCTTTTTCGGGGAAAGCAGATTGCATCACTGCCGCCACACGCGCCGCAGATGCCTGGCGCCCGAATTGCTTCAGTTGTGCGTCATCGTATCCGTGCATAGATGCCTTGTGCGCAGGAATAGCCCTTACGTCCTGACGGCGGATTTGATACCTGGTCCCGCTTGGACCGGAGATCCATACTACATTGCCCTTATGCTCGGCTACTTCGAATATGGTGCCTTCAGGCACTTCAAGCAGAAGCAATCCATTCTCTGTCATGACCTTCGTTGGACGCAAAGTCTGGACGGCGCGCACTTTCTTATCCTTTGGGGGCTGCGCTCCCTTACCCTGTTTGCCTGGTTTCCCAAGTACAAGAGTTCCTGCAAAGAGTAGCGCAGCAAGAACAGTGCATAGCGCAACTGCCGCAATCAGAGCATGCCTTCGCCTCTTCACTAATATCACTCCATTATACACTCGCTGTCCGACTGAATATTATCATATCTGCTGGTTCAAGGGGGATAGCCCCTTTCATATCATCGACGGGTCGTAAAGGGGGATTGTGCCGCCAGGCTCTCGCGGTCAATGACGAACATCGGGTATCAGGTGCTACTTGAGCAAGAAAAGCGGTGGAACAGATCCCACCGCACTGATGTAAAAATGGCGGCCCTGGCAGGAATCGAACCTGCGGCCAATGGTTTAGGAAACCACTGCTCTATCCCCTGAGCTACAGGGCCACACAACCATATTCGGATAAGATAAATGGCGCGCCCGGCAGGATTCGAACCTGCGGCCTGCGGATTCGTAGTCCGTCACTCTATCCACTGAGCTACGGGCGCACTCTATCGCCTTGCCAACCGAGCCAGGTCGACATCGCTCAAGTATTATACCACGCGCTTCGTTCAGGAGTCAACGCCGCGATGCCCGAAAATTCCAGCCCGATCCTGTCATTTGTCGCCATGGGCGCACGAGCCCTCGTGCCTAGAACGTAGCCCTGAGCCCCGCCTCCAGCGTCAATGCCTGTGCAAACCCGTCTTTGCTCGCCAGGCCTCGGTATACGTGGTAGCCTGCGGATGCCCCGAGCGACCACACATTACTGATCCTGTAACGAAGCCCACCCTTGAGCGTTCCCCTGATGTCGGCGCCATCCCCTCCGGCAACTGCCTGAAGCTCGGAGGCTGTCGATCTGATGGACGCCTCTCCGGTTATCGTGACCTTCTCGCTCGCCCTGTAATCGATAGTATCCTGAATACTCACTGAATGCTTCTCCACACCCATCGGCCCGGATGACAATGTAAGCGAGTATGCCACTGATGCTACATTGCTCAGGCCCTGAACAGGAGTCCATATGGCTCGGGCTGTCGCTGTCAGAGAATCTCTCTCGGCAACCCCCAGATCCGCTCTTTCAGAGCTCGATCTCTTCCACCTGATATCAAGCTGGGGCACGAACTTGCCGCGTGTCGTTGAACTCAGCGTGCTGAAGATCTCTGTGTCAAGGGTAAGCTTCTCTATGCCCGGATACTCTGTCCTCCTCAGATTCACTCCTGAAGAGGTCCGGAAGCCGCCCAGGTTCCCTGAAATGCTCCCCTGCGCGGTGATTCCCTGCTTTGCCTGCCCCGAGAAGGGGACAGTATTCTCCCACCTCAATACGACGCTCGGAGTCAACGCATTTTCCTTGAACGAAAGAACTGGAAACGTAGCCCGAACCTCGGCTCTCCTATCATTGAACCCTCGGTCTCTCGCGATGTCGTCACGCATCGTCTGCCTGTAATAAGCTCTCAGAGCGATCGGCCCCAGCTGCTTCGCCCATTGGGCATTGAGGCTGACCTCTTCGAGCCCTGTGACCCGCTCATCTGCTCCCCCAGGCGCCACAGTCTTTACAGGCTTTCGATACGAGGCTGACACAGAAAAAGCATCTATCTTGAGTGTGGCATCGCCGCGCAAGTTCACTTGCAGATATGAGCTGCTGGGCTTCATCACACTCTCGCTCAACACAGTCTCGTAGCCGGCACCCAGCGTAAGCTTGTTTTCAAAGAAACTCTGACGTCCTGTGACAGATAGAGTGCGTTCCTCGCGTTCGTACCCTTCGGCCTCATTATCATCTATCTGCGACACTGTATAGGAAACATCCACTCTTGGGCCGACATCGAGGGTTCCTCCGACTCTATTGGATATGACAAGGACTTCCTTGCCAGGGGATCTGTCGCCCTTATCCGAGGGGGCTTCGATTCGCGACTGTGAGTGCTCGGCAACTACATTGATCCTGGAACCGATAGGCCACTGCGTGCCCAGGCGCCAGACGTCCATAGCCTGCCGCGATGTTTGGCCTATTTTCGTAAATCCCGGTGCCAGAGTTTCGTAGTTGCCGTATACGCTTCCGGATCCTATCGCGTATTTGGCCGTTGCCCTGGCAGCGTAGCCTGTAGCAGTATGCTCGTCGGAAGCAATATCAACGTAATGCCTCGGATCGTGGCCTACCACACTCAGAGTATCGCCATCGTGCTCAGCCACTACCTCCGGCGTGAGCACTTCGAACACGGCTATTCTGTGGCTATGCTTTCCATCCCCTGCCGGCCTTCCGGCAGTTCCTGCCCACAGAACTTCTCCGCCCTCGTACTTGCTTCCCGGGCCATGGCCCACTGCGGTGACGGAGTATCCTCTCGTGGCTTCCACTATTTCACACGTCACACCATCGTACACATACAAGCCGTCCTTGCAGCCTATCCACAAAAGCCTGTTCCAAACGCCAAGGGCCACCGGATGCCTGGCTGCCGAATCGTCGATGATCTTGGTCCATGTGCCAGAACCATCCCTGGCATACACTCCATCATCACCGGCTGCGAAGGTACGATACCCGTCCACAGCCTCGGCGCCGTTTGCAGACACAATCGCTCGCACGCTCACTCCGGCGAGTTCATGCTCAAAATGCGTACCATCAAAGGCGGCCACGCCCTTTTCGGAGCCGACCAGGATGAGGTCGTCGATTGGGTCATAGGCAATGGCCGTGATGGCATCAGACGGCAACCCCGATGCGGCCGATTTCCTGTACACTGTCCATGTTTCCAGATCGACCAGATCCGCCGAAGCCACTCCCTTGTCGGCGGTGCCGACCCAAACACTCCAGGGGGTGGTCACAACAGACGTCAGGTTGTTGCTTGGCAGTCCCGACGACATGTATATCCTGCGCCAGTTGCTCACGTAGTCAAACGGGTTCTGACCTGACGGACCCGAAATGGCTGAGAGCACAGTAAGTCCTCCGTCCGTTGCGAAGAACCAGTTCTCATCTGCCGTGGCCACAGCTTGGACCGCTGGAGACGCAAGCCCAGAGCCTATGCTGTAGTTGCGGAATCCATCTCCGCCAACGCTGATTCCATCCCCATGGGCGATCAAGACATATGATTTCATCTCGGCATCGACGGCTCCGATGATTCCTGATATCCTGTTCGCCGCATTCACCTTGCGGTTGTCATCAAACGGGAACTGATCATGGCTGAAGGCCAA
>DMOT01000319.1:0-321 GCA_003456765.1 Bacillota bacterium | reverse complement strand
AATGTGGCGCCGTAGAAATTCGACTTGTAGTCAGCCACTGCGCCAAATGGGCCCCTGAAGTACTCATATTCCACTCTTACTACATCATCGGGGCCAAGCATCCTCAAGATGGTCAGTATTCCAAGCTCGTAGTCGATTGTGTAGTCTGTGTTTCTGTAAAGCAGCACATCATTGAGATAGACCTTCTCACTTCCCTGGGCAATGGAAAGACCGAGATTGAAGATGCCCATCGCTATTGTGTGGCGATACTTCACGCGCACAGCATCATAGATATCGAAGAAGCCTGGCGGGAAATCGAATTCGACTACGCCGATGTCGTAC
>DMOT01000086.1 GCA_003456765.1 Bacillota bacterium | reverse complement strand
GGCAGGTAATCTATGACAAGCTTCAACCGCTCCAAATCGCCCAATTCTTCAACTTCATTCCACCGAAACAACTGCTTTTGTGGTATAATCGCCATGAAGGTAACCCCCTGTGTCTCCGTTGTTTGCTCTACTTACAACATTCGACATTTTGGGCTGGTTGCCTTCATTTTTCTTGCTGCCAAACGAGCTTTTCCCACGGGAGAAACGAATTCCTAGCCGCCTTTCAACCCCATGTTATCGTGGGCTTCTGTTACATCGAAAATGGCTCTGCGGTTTTGTTGCGCGTCTGTGATATTATCCTCCTTGAACGCGTCTGCTCTTCTGCCTACGCACGTATCTTTTTTCAAGGCTCTCTTCAGCCACACGATACGAAGGCCCATCTACAGCCATTGCCATCGCCATCTCCCGCGCCAGAAGGCTATGCCCGCCTTCCTTGATAATGCGTGTACCTGGAGCCAGTATCCGTCATCCTTGATCGCTCGTCCCGGCTCCAAAAACTCCCATTGGAGTCTTGGGCATGCTCGAACGCAGCTTCCCTCTGGTCTGAACCCCACCTACGCCGGGCCGCTTGGTGATTGTGTTCTCTATAGCATCCTCGATCTTCACGATCTCATCCACAGGCGTGTTGACCACTCTCTCCGCCAGGAGAACCGGATCGAGGCAATGGATCAAGACTCGCCCCGGCGAGCTTGCGAAATTGGCGCCAGCTTCCATCAAGGCTTCGTAGAATGACTGGCATGCGCCTGCGACGATCACAAGTCCGTCTTTATCCATCTCATGGTTTCTGGCTCGGTGAACCGAATCGATGTAGTACCCCGAGTTCCAGTAGCTGCTCACTGACGCACGGTCAGAGTTCTTCTTCTTAAGGGCATCGTGCCCTGTGAGAACAAGCACATCAGGCGAGTGTTCCCGAAGCAACGCATCTACGGCCGAAGCCTGTTCTTCAGGGGCGATATGTTTCCCGACTGCAGGAACGCCAAGTTCCTTATAGTATTTCATGCAATCCCTAAGGTAATCAGAGTCCCCATCTATATGAAGCACACGGCCAGGCAGGCCAAAGACATCTTCCGCCAGACTGACTCCCCCTCTTGACCGCCTACGTTCCTTCCTGTGCCTCGCCTGTTCCTCAGTTATCCTTCGAACGCGCACAGCTCTGAGATGCTCCGCTGATTCGCGCACTGTTTTCCGCTTGAAGTCCAGCAATTCACGTTCGTCCACGACAGCCAGGTCTGATACCGGAGCATCCGCAAGAAGGCGCATGTTCAGCCCCTTCAGGGTTGCGATTGCATCGCCCACGGTGTATGAGTCAACACGAATCACCTGAAAGAAAACGTCTCCTCCGTACGACTTCCTGGTGACTATGTCGCCTTCGCGGATTCTACTCTTCGCAGCCAAGAGCCCTCCCTCCTTTCACGGGAACCAGTTGCCTCTTCGCGCATCCTAAAAAGCCCAGCCTTCACGGAGCAAGCAGGCCTGAGACATGCTTCTTCTGGCAACGATCTTCAGTTCCCGTTCAAGATATGTGGAGGAGAACCCGGGAGAAACGTTCCACAACGCACAGAGTATTCGTGGGTCGGGCAGGTAAGATCTTCGGAGAGCGGAATATGGAGGCAATCTGATTCCTTCGGCGCGGCTTAAGGCATATGCCAGGCGCCGAAAGCACGAAGCAGAAGCCGGAAGCCATCTACCTGGTGTGCTTGTCAGCCACCTTAGAGGCGCCGTAGGAGTCGGGTTTTATTCGGGCTGCAAATCCTGTGCCCGTAATCATGCCAACTATGTCCCTGATCAGCTCTTTAGTTTTGCCATTCACGCCAACATCCAAGTGTATCTCTATGTTGACATCAGCGTGTCCGTTTTCGGCCAGCTTGTGTGCCACCTGGCTCGCAAGGTCGAGGCTTTTCGACGCTTCGTAGAAAATTCGCTGCCTGAGGCCTGTGCCGATAGTCTCGTGCTCGCGGCTGTAGTAGTATCGAGCGCCGCGCCCAACGCGGTGGATCACTATCGCACTGACAAAACAGGTGTCCCCGTTTACCTGCGAATCCGTCCCTATGATCAGCCTGTACTCCTCATCAGGCATGTCATGGACAAATGCCATCAGATCTTCGAACGCCTCATCGAATGTGAGACGCCCCTTGGTTGGGCTGACGAAATATCTCAATTATCTTCACCTGCCTTATATCTCGCGTACGCACGCGCTATCGCCGCGAACTCCTCCACTGAAAGGGTCTCTGCCCGTCTTCCTCCATCGATTGAAGCGCATGAAAGTACTTCTGCTACAGCATCCTTCTTCCCCGCAAACAAACGCGATGCTAGCAGTGCATTTCTGAGCGTTTTCCGGCGCTGACCATACCCCGCGCCCACGATGGAGAACATGATGTCCGAGTCTGCATCAACTGGAGGCTCCGGACGAACTCGCATCCTAACCACAGCGGAGCGGACTGCCGGGGGCGGATCGAATGCCGTTGGGGGCACTTCAAAGAGCAAAACGGGTTCAGTGAAGTACTGAGCCTTGACAGAGAGCTCGCTATAGCCCCTGGAGCCAGGGCTCGCCGTAAGCTTCTGGGCCACTTCCAGCTGAACCATGAGAGTAAATGCTGAGAATAGCCCCGAATCTGACAAGAGCTTGTTCAGGATCGGAGTCGTGATGTAGTATGGCAGGTTGGCGACGACCAAAGCCCTGTGGTTTTTTGGCAAGTTTGCAGAATGCTCGTGGACAAGCGTTCTCAGATCGCATGACAGAATATCGTCCTGGATTATGTGGACATTGTCCTCGCTGCGGAACACTCGTCTCAGATCACGGGCGAGCACAGGATCGACCTCTATCGCTACAAACACGCCCGCCCTCTCTGCAAGAGGCCGTGTGAGCGCCCCCTTGCCAGGGCCAATCTCGACTACCAGATCGCTGGAACGAACCCCTGCACAGTTTACAATCGAGTCTCTTATTCGGGTATCGACGAGAAAATTCTGGCCTAGAGTCCTCATACCCCTATTCTACCACAGTTAAGTCTGGGAGAATATATGGAAAACCGGCCCATAGGGCCGGCGACCAAATCCCTTTTTGCGTCTACCTATCCTCCAGGATGTACACATTCACCTGTCTCCGCCCGTATCTCAGGGCTTCGTCTACTGTCTCGAAG
>DMOT01000217.1 GCA_003456765.1 Bacillota bacterium | reverse complement strand
GCTTATCCTTATCGGATTCCTTCAGAGTGTAGTCCTCGCTAACGATTAGCGCTGCTACGTTAAAGCAACCAGCTGTATAGACAGAAGCTACTACATCTGCTTCGGTGCCGACAACGACATCATCAGTGAGTACACAATCAGGGGTCAAGGTTTCTTCGGCCTGAGCTTCCGTGCCGAGAATGACCAGCTTGCCGTCTGTGCTGGACTTGGCAAACACTGTGCCCCTCTTGTACTCTGTCTCCTTCGCCAGTTTCCGGATGGTCCCGGAGTTAACATGCACAGGTGGTGTTATGCCGGCAATCAGCTTGTCATATGCCATCTCGCCGACTTTTCTGTTCAGAGCCATTTACTTATCCTCCTTCTGTTGGATTTTCTTAGCGTCAGCGCGCCCTTGCGCCATACGCTCTTCGGGGGTGAGAAGCTTAGTCTCATCCTCAACAGTGGCCGAAGCAACAACTTTGTCTGCGCCGGATGCCTTGAAGTCCTTGTCAGCATCATCAAGGAATGCCCGCCTCTTATGCGCCTCCTTCTTGGCCGCCTCCCAAGCGAGCTCTTGAGCCGTCATGGGTTTCTCGCCAAACTTCGCCTCCCGAACCAGTTCGTCATCGTAGAGGGCGGCGATCTCATCGATCTCTGCAATCCTCTTCCGTTCCGCTTCAACAGCGGCGTTAACGTCAACACTTTCCTTTGCCACAGCTTCCTTGGCCTGGGCTAGAATTTGCTCAGCGAGCTCAGGATTCTCGGCCCTAAGCTCTTCAAGAGTTTTTGCCATCGTCTTACCTCCTTTTGAGTCACCGGTCATTGCCGGTGTTTTTGTCTCTACCGACTTGGTGTCGGGTTCGACCGTAGGAATGCTCTCTGGTAAATTTGAGAGCGGAGCACTCACGCGAAACGCACGCCCATTCACGTAAAGGGTAGTCAAATCAGCACTCGCTGCGATATCAGGTGCATCACCGTCTAGGAGCTCATCGGCAAACCCCTTGTCTAGTGCTTCTTGACCAGTCATGTATGTTTCATCTGCCATCATGGCCAAGAGCTCATCTTCACCGAGGCCGGTCTTGCGTTTATAAATCGCAGCCTGAGCTTTGTCCACGGCGTCATTACCATCCGCAAGACTGCGCAGCTCGTCCGCACGATAGTAACCCCAAGTGAGCACGTAACACTTATGGATCATTATCAGACTCGAGGGATGGACTTTGACCTTGTCAGCAGCGCACATTATCAGGGAACCGCCAGACATGGCCACACCGTCCACGATAGCGGTTACTTCCGCTTTGAGTTCGCGAAGTCTATTGTGGATGGGTATTGCAGCATAGGCATCACCACCGATACTATTCAGCCGAATCGTGAGGCGCTTTGCGTGTGCCACTTGTTCAAGGTCCTCGAGGAACTCGTTCAGAACGATATAGTTTCCTTCGATGGGTTCATCGGTCCACCAGTTCCTGGGGCGCTCCTGCACAATTTCGCCATACATGACGATCTCGGCTTCGTCTCCATTCACCGTGGCCATAGTGTAATAGTCGCGCTGGATGTTCACCGCAGGCCTTGCCCGTCCGAACACCCCCTTCAGCAAATTCTTACTCATCCTTCGGTTCTCCCCTTTCGTCTGCATTGTCGTTGTCACTCAAGGCGGCCATGTAGTTACCACCGCCAGCATCCTTCAACTTTTGATTCTCCCTTGCAAGCTGCTCGATGTTGTCCTCCCAATCACCACCACCGAGCTCTCTGGTAACCTGTTCGTACGTCTTGAAGCCGCGGTCAACTTGCATAATGGCAGCCTTGGCTTCTTTGGTAGGATCGAGTTGGCCTTGTACCGTGCCCATCCACCGAGCACCGCACCATGCATCTCTGATTATGGGATCTTCAAAGAATCCCGGGGCCTTGATCCTACCTAGAGCAACAGCCTCGGCCAACCACACCTCATAGACAGGCTGACAGAAATCATCCACAAACCACTGTCGGCGCATCTTGAATGCTTCCCAGGCTTCCAGCAGAGCCGCCCGGCTAGCGGAATACGATGAATCAAACTCCTTGATTAACACCTCATAGGGAATCTCGAGGGCCGAACCAACTAAACGGCAGACAGTCTTAGTGAAGCTCTCAAACCCAGTGGTAGGAATGTTCGGATTGCCGAAGACAACTTTCTCTCCTTCCCCCAGGTGGACAACGGTGCCTGGCCCCATCTCATACTCATCATCACTCTCGGACAGGTTGTCGATTTCCTCGCCAGGGAAACCAACTACATCGCCGGCTCCGGTTTCATTGATGGGAATATCCGTCGGATCGGTTTCGGTCTGAATCCAGGCAGTAAAAAATGACTGCACCAATGCAGCCATTAATTCGGCCTCGGTATACCTGCGCAACTGTAAGAGCGGTTCAATAACCTGCGCTAGATATGTAACACCCCTGTATTGCTCAGGGCGTTCACTCTCCATTATCTGCAGGATATTGGGCAGGCCCGTATTCTTTCCATACGCTTCGACGCGAACCCATTCAGTCTTCTTAGTAGTGAGCTCACCCGGGTGCGTATTTCTGATGTGATAAGCCACAATCCGGCCTTGCTTGTCAATCTCAACGCCATCGTAGATTCTGTTTCCGTTCTCAGTGTTCTCCCCGTCTGTAAATCTCGGGGACGGAGAAAAAGTAGCTCCATAATCAGTAGGCGTGCTCACGCGGTCGGCCTCAATTAGATGAATTCGCAGGGAATACGGATTGAAACTAGTTCGCTCATATCGTTTGAAAAGAGCAAACACATCGCCGCTCATGAGCCAAGCTTTCAAGGCCAGCTGCTGCAGGCCTTCGAAATTGTTAACACCTATTGCATCACAGTTCTGCTTTCTACTCGCCCACATTCTGAACTCGGCCTCGGCTCTCTGCTGCCACTCCTTGGCTGCCTCGGGACTGAGCCCAAGAATCTCACGGTTTATTGAGGCCTTGAGTGTTAACCCGGTCCCGATTACCTTTGTGCGGTTAGTGTTTATGGCTGAGGTGGCGACTGGAGCTGCCATGTACAGCATCCGGCCCCGTTGCCGCAGTGTATAGTTGTTCCAGTCAATATCCTCTCGCGGCGAACCGCTTCGAGGAATGAAACTCTTCAAGGAGCGCCTTGTGGTGCTTGCCCCGGCTTCGCTATAGCCTTTGACTTGTGGGCCGCCACGTGTACGTACGGTCCTGCTCAACTTATCGCCTCCAATCTCTGCAAAATAGACGGATCATGCGGTAGCGAAAGGAGTAAACTCCACCGCACGACCCGTGGTAAAGTCCTTGCGGACGAATACCCTACCAGTTACGTGGCACCACGCCAAACGCTTTCCTGGGCTTTCTGCCCTTCAGCAGTGCCGTCAACTCATCAACCTTACGCTCTGCTTCGCGGATCTCTTTCAACAAAGACGGAAGATCGAACCGGGTGAGGGAACGATTGTCGATGGTATAGCTTTGCACTCCCCCATCCACCAGAGCTATGTATGCAGCCCTTAATTTTTGCAGAGCGGTCTGCCAGTACTCGAGGCGAGCTCTGATTTCATCTCTACTGGCCATCAATCTCACCTACCAGTCATCGTAATGTTTGCTCAGCGTGGTCCCCTTCTTCCGCTTCCTTGTGCGCTTGGCAGGTTGCCGAGCGGGAGCAGTCTGCACTTCCCCCTGATGACGCGCTCGCGTGGCCTCAATGAGGCGTCTCTCTATTGCGTCCAAATCAACGGGCAATGCTTTGAAAGCTGCAAGAGCGTAGTTACGACAGTCCAGAGCCTCATTGCGCTCATGCCCGGGAATCTTCTCCCATTGCCAGGGATTTTTCTTCGCAGGGCGATAAACTAACCTTTCGGACAAGAGCCCCTTGAAATAAGCCGGGCCATAGTCATCGCGCCTGGGGAAATGGCAATACCTAGAGCCCGGGGTCTGAACTCTCAGGTTGTCCATGATGATCTGTTTACCAGCATCCACACCAATAACGTACTGCCAACAGGTGCCCAGAGACTTACCCTTAATCATGATCTTCTGCTTCTTAGGCGGTGCAGTGTAAGGAATACCATCACCGCCCCGGCCCTTGATGGCAAATACCTTCTTGCTTAGCCGTTCCCGGCACTGATACCTTACCTCTTGCGTGAAGTGACCGCCCTCATCCACGAACGTCATGGATATCTTAAGGCCGACTCCGCTCTTGAAATAGTAAACTTTGTCTATGATATCATCCAGCTGCGCCCACACATCGGGGTCGTCTGGCCTGCCCATGATTACCCCTTTGCGGATTCCCCAGGTTTCACCGAAGTGGCCATGCCCAACCACCTCGAACTCCAAGCGGTCATCCTGGGTATCCACGCCACAGGTCAAGACGAGCACGCCTTCAGGCAATTCTGCCTCGTACTCCTCGCGTCTGGCCATGACGGACTCTTCGTCCTCGAGATCGCCGCGGTCTTCCCACAGCTCACCGAAGCGAGTGTTGTAGACAACCTGGAGCTTTCTGGAGTTCCCGATAGCATTCAGATACTCCAATATCGTTGACTCCCAGGTTGCCCAGGGGCTTACGAAAGCATTTAGCCAGAAGGAACGACATCCTTGTTCGTATGCTTCCGGATGTTCAGCGATCCACTTGGCCGGCTGGGCCTTAACCTCGGCCTCCGTGGACAAACCCCCACATGCGCCGCAGGCATAGTAGATGTTACTTACGGTGTATGTCTTTTTCCCCGCCACAATCTTTTCTTCGTAATCATAGCGGATGTTTTCAAACGTGATGTTGCGGTACTCCCCACACTGGGGACACGCAACACACCATCGCTCCATGGTCCCGGCAGCGAATGAGGATTCAATCGCGCTTGCGTTTTTGATGGTGGGAGTAGATACTTCCACAGCCTTTGCATTGTAGAAGGTAATCTGCCTCGCTCTGGCCAGCTCCCAGGGATCACCTTCACTGCCGGCCGACAGTGCCCAGCGGTCTCTCTCGTCACCGAGAATGTACCGTATAGGCTTAGAGGCCAAGGCGTGTGCTTCAGTAGAGCCGCACAATGTGAGGATTCCTCCTGGATACGCCTTCTGTAGAATGGTGTTGCCACTATCCCGGCTTTTGGGGCTGGCAACCGTTCTTCTTAGCGTAGGGCAGTCCCTTATCATTGGAGCTATGCGGAGCTTAGAATATTCTTTGGCGTCAATGGTTGTTGGATGGATGAATAAGATCGAGCCCGGGTCTTCATCGATGATGTACCCGATGATGTTGTTGAGCAGTTCTGATTTTCCTACCTGCGACGCCGATACTAGGACAATGCGTTTCACCTTAGGATCCGTGAATGCGTCCATGGGCTCCTTCAAGTAGGGAGTCCGAGATGTTCGCCAGGGGCCCGGTTCGGCGCTGGCTTCGGGAGATAACCTGCGTCTCTTGTCGGCCCACTCCGAAACCGTTAGATTCTCCGGAGGCTTGAAGCCAGAAACCGGCCCCGCTATTGCCGCATTAAGCCTCCGAAGCTCAGATGCCTTCATCAGACTCACCATCTTCTTCTATGTCCCAGCGCCTTCTCTCGCGCACTCGCTGCTCGTACTTCTTTGGGTCATACCTGTATTGGCTGAGCTCCTCCATGATGGCGTATACCTCTTTACGAATCAGGTCTGCTGCTTCGGCAGGATCGTCCGTGTTGGCAACGTCAATGGCCAACCTACCCGGCAGGGCCAGGAGCATGCCTCGGATCGTGTAAACAAGATCCTCCGTCATGGCTGCAACGTCCTCCGAGCGATGCATCTTGCCCTGGAGCTCCTTTGCCTCCAGAACCTTCATGATTGCGTTGGCCTTCTTTATGCTCAGCTCCGCTTCGAGGCGTTCCTTTTCCTCGGAGGAAACATCCTCCTCCTTCATCTCGATGTACCTGGCAACACACTTCGCCAGATTGAATCGTCCTCTTTTGACAGGCTCAAACTGCCCGTCTTGCACAAGCTGCTGAACCCTTCTAGTCGTCAGACCGAGGACGATGGCAAGCTCCCTCGTGGAAACGAGAGTATCGAGCGTAATCTCGTTCCGTCCGTCTTCTTTGGCCATGCCACAATCCTCCTTTTCCTCCAAAACGAAGCGAAATGGCCCAAAAAATTCCTCACTAACTAGGCGGATTTTGGGGTCGGCGAGCCCGCAAGCAAATTCCTGGGCCGTCAAAGTACCTTTTTCTTTTGGGCTACAGCTGCGGAATCTTCGCTACTTGCTACTTAAAGACGGGACGATGCGTCTGGGTGAGCGCGCCTCTTTGCCTTTCCACCCTTCCGGTGTAGACATCAGCTCTCATCAGCTCAGTAACCTCGCGCTCCTGTGCTT
>DMOT01000035.1 GCA_003456765.1 Bacillota bacterium | reverse complement strand
TGGGGGATGAAGGCCGAGTACCTAACCGGATGGCCCACCAGCGGGCCGATGTTTTCATAATTGGCCCACTGGCCTGCGGATCGTCTGGCAGGGTTTTGGCGAGCACGATAGTGATCATCATGGCTGCGAGTGAGGCCACGTCGACCGGCAACTGGCGCTTCTGAGCGCAAGCAAATCCCCTGAGCGAGGTGTTCCGTCCCATGTTGCTTGCTCATAGTTTCGCGTGATGAAGGATTGGAGCCAGCAAGAAAGAATACGCCCGATAGAGGAGGCGGGGCTGTGACAACATACGCATTAGTGATGGTGCTAGGTTCCGCAGTGGTTCACGCAGGCTGGAATCTTGCAACCAAGAAAGCTGAGGGCGGGACAGCTTACGTTTTTTTGATGGCTGCCGGGTCGGCCCTGATATGGTTTCCCCTGTTTCTGTGGCTCCTTGTGACGGGCAAAGCGGCCGAACCAGGGACATCCGCCCTGTCCACAGTTGCCGCAGTAGCAATAAGCGGGGCGATCCATACAGCCTATTTCATATCGCTTCAAGCAGGTTACGGATGTGGAGACCTCTCCCTCGTCTATCCGCTGGCCCGGGGAACAGGTCCGCTCATATCGACCTTTGCAGCAATACTCCTGTACGGGGAGCGCCCATCAGCTCTGGCCATGGCAGGGGCATTGCTCATAGGCGGAGGCGCGTTCTTCCTTGCCGGCCGAGACGGGCAGGAGGGTGAGCCTTGTGATCCAGAAGACCCTGTTGGGCCAGCTCGCGCACAACAAAGAGCGATAGCATACGGGCTTCTCACAGGGGTTCTCATTGCAGGGTATACATTGTGGGACAAGTTCGCCCTGAGCAAACTGGGACTGAACCCCATGTTCCTGGGTCCGGCCACAAACTTCGCCCGCGCCGCCGGAATGGCTCCATTCTTTCTGCTGCCTGCAAACCGCAGAGCTGAGGTTCAAAACGCTATGCACACCCAGTGGAAGCCTGCGCTCATAGTCTCCTTATCGTCGCCCCTTTCATACATGCTGATCCTCACGGCCCTGGCAGTTTCGCCTGTAAGCTACGTCGCCCCTGCACGTGAAATCAGCATTCTCCTTGGCACCCTGGCCGGAACTCGCCTGCTTGAGGAAGGCAACCCCGGCTCACGGAGGAGGCGACTGTGGGCATCTGCAGCTATGGCGGCAGGTGTAGCAGCCTTAGCGATTGGATGAGAGCAACGAGATGACAACGTCGGGAGAACATCGGGCATTAAGGGTGGACAGAAAGAAGGAGGCGCTTGTGGCTTGAGATGTTCATGGAAGGGCATCGTTCTCATCACACTGCTGCTCCTTGCTGGTTCGGGGCTTTATGCAGCAAGTCCCCTGCCGCAGGTTGACACTGTTTCGCCGGATGCCTATGGATCTTTGTGGATCGAAGCATCCAACCAGTTCGAAGTTCAGGGCAAGAACGAGTGCACAGGGTTTGCAGTCGCGTATGTGCTCCGCCATTTCGGAGTCGATGTAACCGGCAGAAAGACGTACGACGCCATCAAGTTCAAGCTCCCGTCGGGCCGAGTCTTGCCAAGGGGCCCTGTTAACGAGCTTCGCCGACACGGAATGCAGGTTCAAGTCTATACAGGGACACTGGATACTCTGAAGGCCAGGCTCTCCCTGGGATACCCCGTAATAGTAGTGACAGGCAATAGGCTGAAGTGGATGCACTACTCTGTGCTCGTTGGATACGATGGACCATCTCGCGAACTTCATATCTACGACCCAGAGATGACTGAAGACACGAATGGCAGGGCTCCAGGAAATCGCACAATGACAGAGGAGCAATTCTTAAGACTATGGAACACTCATCTGCCTGGTTTTAGACATGTCTACATAGTATGCAGACCGCAAGGCAAATGACAGCCTGTAGCGACGAGTCAGTCGGCGTTTCGGGCCTTTGCGTCAACTGCTGCGCAACGCCTGACCTAGGCTGTGCACCAGGTGAAGCATGGCAGGTGTTCAGCCTAGACTGTGCTCGGCCGATCGGGGCTATCTGGCAAATCGATGCAGCCCCTCCTCCCCCGCTATTTCGACAGCCTTTCGATATTCCGAGATCCCGAGTGACCGACTGAGCTCAGGATATCGGGAGGCACGGTGAGCAGGGCGATACTGGCCCATTACATTCACATAAGTGTCAGGCGAGATCTCCCTGGCAAGGAACCGCATTATCTCCCTGGTATCGTTCAGTCTTCCCGGCATTACAAGATGCCGGAGGATAAGCCCGCGCCGGGCCACTCCATCTTCATCCACTACCAGGTCTCCAACCTGCCTGTGCATCTCCCGTATTGCGGCACGCGCCACACTTGGATACCCTGGAGCACTCGAATACCGCTCTGCAGCGCCAGCATCTGCGAACTTGAAATCAGGCATGTAGATGTCGACTATTCCATCGAGCAGTCTCAAGGTTGGGACCACATCGTATCCCCCTGTGTTATAAACAAGAGGCAACCTAAGTCCCTCTTCTGCAGCAAGGGTCAGAGCCTCTAGCACTTGAGGCACTACATGGCTCGGGGATACCAGGTTGATGTTATGGCAGCCCTTTGCCTGGAGGCTCAACATCATCTCAGCCAGCGTGCTGGCGGAAACCTCTCTCCCGAATCCGCACGCGCTTATGTCGTAGTTCTGGCAGAAGACGCATGCCAGATTGCAGTTGGCGAAGAAGATCGTTCCCGAGCCCCTCATTCCAACCAGAACGTCCTCCTCACCGAAATGCCGA
This sequence comes from Bacillota bacterium, assembly GCA_003456765.1. GTDB lineage: Bacteria > Bacillota > DTU025 > DTU025 > DTU025 > UBA10085. The sequence goes on along the minus strand of DMOT01000035.1, from coordinate 1,369 downwards.
CCGACACTGGACACCAGGGCTAGCCTGCCAGTCCGGCAAAACCCGAGCTCCCCCCCGATGCGATTGACGTTGCATGCCTGGGCACAAATCACGCAATGGGAAAGCCTCCTTACCGCCTCTTCGGCCCGCCTTGTCAGCTCGCCTGTGCGGTAAAGATCGACATAGCCGGGAACTGTAGAGTCAGCTGAACTCATCGAAAAACTCCTTTGCTCCAGTTCTCTACTTGATCTTCTTGATCATCAGCAGGCACGGATTCGCAGTTCCCCACAGGTTGGAGAACTCCTCCAACTCCACGAATCCAACTGCCCGGTAGAATGCTCTAGTTTCTGCGTAATAGGCGTCAGGATGCGATGCTGAGAGTGTTTTGACTTGAAGGAATACGATGCCTTGATCTCGACACCACTTCTCAGCTTCTCCGATGAGAAGTCTACCGATGCCTCTGCGATGGTACGGCTTCAGGATCCCCATGACATAGATCTCGGCGGCTTCACTGAAATGCTTTAGAACTGCGATAAACCCCACTGGTTTCACACCATCGAAAGCCGCCCAAAAGGGCAATGCCGAGCTTTCGTTTATGTATGATTCCGTTGCTTCGGGGATTCCAAACCATTCTCCCAGGTCAGCAAGAATCCGTCGCGATATCTCTCTTTTTTGATCTGGCGTTTCAATCTTTCCTATATGCATCTTCTCACCTGCTGATATTCTCCTGCATCTCGATCTTATATGACCCCGTCTCATTCCTTCAAGGTCTCAGTCTCCAGGCTTCGACAAAGGAAACCGCCGGAGGCCAAAGGCTTTGCAGACGCGAATTCGTTTATAGGGGCCCCTGAGCATACTGGCGGAGTAGCCAATGCAAACTGTACATCGGACGATGCAACCTCTATGTGCTGGGAGACCACATGAACTCAAGCTTCCTGCCGACACGCTCGCAAGTGCATTCCACTCACCCCGTGCCTCAAGTGCCGGCAGTCAAATGCTGGTCTTTCAAACACTGTCTATCCCTTAGACTGGCACCTAGAGGACTTGAGACCAAAGAAAGAGAATGCGCGGTAGAAGACCGAACTATTCGTAAGCCAACTGTGTTTAATTGATAGGAGAGGGTGACGACCTGGGATGCCTGACGAGACTTCGCTCGTGCGTCGCGCGCAACAGAACGACAGAAACGCCTTGGAAGAGCTGTTTCGGATCAACTATCCAGTTCTCCTTGGCGCGCTGGTCCGCATCATAAGCGATCCCCGGGCGGCCGAGGACATAGCGCAAGAGACAGTGCTCCGCGCCATCGTCAATCTCGAACGGTACGAGCCGCGAGCGAAGTTCTCTACATGGCTGATCACCATAGCCCTGAACATCCGTAAGAACAAGCTGAGAA
>DMOT01000075.1 GCA_003456765.1 Bacillota bacterium | reverse complement strand
GTCGAGTACATCGAGGGGCGGGCATAGCTGGATCGTTTTCTCGTCGCATCTTGTGCACTCGCCACAGCCGACTATTGCCGTGATCGGCTCGCACGTGCATTCCTGTTGAGCAATGACCGCGGTCTCACTGGCCAAGCAATTGACTGTGCCAAGCCCGAGCAGGAAGACCATGAGTATGCCTAGCACGGCCATGGCTGAGAATAGATGCTTTCGCATGTGAATTTGGACCTCCTCTATGTTGGATTTGCTACAAGCTATGCGGACGTGCTGCCCCGTGCGACACAGCTAGAGGCACGATTACAGGTCTCCTATGTCATATGTGACAATACTCTCGTTCTGCAGACACAGTCATTCTCAAATGGCATGTGTGAATCCAGACCTTCCCGTCCTCCAGTAGCTCATCATTGAAATCGATGACATCGAGCATATATCCTGCCACTGAATCTGTTTCGACCGCTCCCGGCAGGTCCATGCCGCACGTAACCGTATCCTCAACCAGCCATGTGTGCTCAGCCCCCTTCACATCTTTGTAGTCAAGGACTGACCTCACACTGATTTCAACAGAAGCGCTGTTTTCAGCCAGCTCAATCCCGGTTATTTCAGGATGGGCTGCTACAGTCACAATCTCTGCCGCAGGCGGATCAAGCTCCGACTCGAAGCTGACTGACTCCTCAGCCACTCCGACCGCAAAGATCACCCGAGCGTCCCCAGAGAATATGCCAAAGTCCATCTGACTTCACTCCCTCGCAAATTGTAAGTCCCCGGTCAGCTTATTCATCAAGCCGCATCGGGGACATAACATCGACTGTATTCACTCGGGGAGGAAAGGTAGCGTCTTGGCAGCATGAGGCATTCCTACACCTATGACATTCCAACACCGGAACGATTATGGTGTAGTTGCCTGACGGCGATTCGTTCCGACAAGTAGCCGCATCCTGTTGGAACAGTTAGTCATATGCCAGGCGCGGCGCACCTCTTAGGTTTTTCCGGAGCATGAGGGACAGTAATGCCGCTCGTTACCGTCAAGTAGAAGGCCACCGGATATGGTCTAGCACGATTCGTCCTGGCCACCTTAAGAAGGCGTCTCCAGCTGTTAGCTTCTGATCACGTCTTCTAGGTCTTCCAATCTTTCCTGCACGGCCATGATATCGTATTCATCTTCTGCAACAGCCAGGGCTTTCATATAGAGTTCCCTTGCTCTGTCGTAATCATCTTTCTTAACGAAGTAATAGATATCGCCCCAGGCAATGTAGCTCCATGGATTGTCCGGATAGTCCTTTGCCAACTTCTCAGACTCCAAGTCTGCCTGCTCATAATCACCCAGGTCCGCATAGGACTCTGCAATGGCGCGCCTCATATTATGAGTAATCAAATCGTTTTCATCGGGGAAAAGGTTCAGGAATTCCCTGCAATAGTCAATTCGCTTCTTGAAGTAAGCGCTGTCTTTCAAACCGGCATTGCGCAGTTCAATCTCCAGGTCTTGGCATAAGTTACTGACGAAGAATAACCCTTTATACTGCTCATCCAGATGACTCAAGTTCTCGCATCCCGGCTGGTGCCTGTAATTTATCGCTTCCCACGCTTTCAGCCAGATGTCGCAGCCTTTTGGAGAATCTTCGTCCGATATATGCTGGATGCCCTCGTCAATCAAGCCCCCAATCCGTTCCGCCGGCATGTTCTCAGACGGGGCCAGCCTCTCCCACAGAATCCATGCAGCCAGCCAGGGAAAGTCTTCTTCCCTCCCTTTCGCAGTTACATCGAAGATTTTGAACCAGTCCTCCGAGAGACCCCAAGCCGAATAGTGTTGTTCGATATCCTCCGAGAACACATCCTCGTCGAAGGGTATGCCCATGCCCTCCAGACGTCTTACGATATCCCCTGTGCTCATTTCGTCTACCTCTTCGTACGTCAGCAAACCATACACGTACCGCGCAACGCGTTCGGGATTGTCAATACAACACTTCTTGAACTTTTTGCCGCTCCCGCAGGGACACGGGTCGTTTCTTCCTATTTTCCTCTTCTTCAAAACCTATCACTCCTTTGCGATCCTGGACTGGGACAGTCCGGGCCGGCAAACCTGCGCCCTATCATAACCCCGCGAGGACTGAAGCCACAGGATACAGAAAGCCCATCACACCCACGATGGCGAATATCTGTACTCCCTAATACAGAACCTGAGCTTGCGGTTTATCTCTTCCGGACTCCTTTTTCTCTCCGCCTGGCTTTTGGCCCACATTTTCATGTTCTCATGTTCGGGGTCTGCGTCGTCTGCCATGATTCGCAGGTACTCCTCATAGCCCCACTCTCCGCCTACATCCTCAGGGGGCCTCTCACCTCTTCCGTCCAGGTAAATAGCTTTGAGCACGTTTGAACGCTCTATCCGTTCGAGTGTTATCGTATGCTGCCACGAATCTCCAAAATCATATTCGTATGTGACTTCCTCATGGCCTGGGAAAATGTCTTTGAGTGCAGTGAATCGTTCCTGCAGGATATCGTAAGAATCGAAGTCCAACCATTCCAGCGTTCCAGGATCGTCATCCATTACGATCTGCTTTGCCTTTGAACCCTGCCTTCTGGCCTCAAACGTGTGCAAGTGATAGTTCTGCCAGTCAAAGACTATCTGAATAGCATTATGGAGATGCCTGAAAGAGAAGGTCGACGGCACCAGAACCCGTCTCCATATGTCGAATCCTTCTATGTCAATCTGTATCTTCAGTTGATATAGCTCTA
>DMOT01000168.1 GCA_003456765.1 Bacillota bacterium | reverse complement strand
CCCCCGCGGTAACCGCCGCGATGCTCAAGGCCATCTACAGTGTAAAGACGTCAGAGCCTGCTGTGGCCCTGGCATTCAATGTTGCATGGGGAGAGGAGTGGGTCCCTGCAATACTCGAGATCCTCGCTGAATCGGGTGTAAGAACGACCTTCTTCATTACCGGGACATGGGCAGTGAAGTTCCCCCAGATGGTTCAGGCAATGGTCGCCTCAGGACACGAAATTGCCAATCACGGCTACGATCATCCCCATCCCGAGCAGCTCACGGAGAAGGAACTCGTCACATTAATAGAAAAGAACGAAACACTCCTGAGAGAGCTGACGGGGGTGCGCACCAGGCTGTTTGCCCCTCCCTACGGGGAAGTCAACCAGAGAATAGCATCTGTAGCAGGCCGGTTGGGCTATGCGACGATAATGTGGACAGTCGATACCATCGATTGGCAGCGCCCCGATCCAGCCGTCATAGTCGAGCGGGCCGAAAGGCGACTGGCAGGCGGCAATATTATCCTCGTTCATCCGACTGAGCCAACTGCTGCAGCGCTTCCTACGATCCTGAAACGCCTTGCGGAAAAGGGCTACAAGGTCGTTACGGTCTCTCGCCTTCTGGAGCTGGGCCCGCCTGTCCATACGAGGTGACGTGGACGCTCGGTCACCTCATGAACTCCCCTTGAATGACCTCCCAATAAGCTCTATCTTCCTGCCCAAGCCTCCATATAGCGATCCCGCCCAAGTCGTATTTCTTGACAAGCTTGAGCTTGGCCCTCATGCTGTCTGCGCTCTCAAACCATACCTCCCTGGTGACGTTGCCTGACTTGTAGCGGAAGTATGGGCTTTGCGAAGCATTGTCCCATGATATCTTTTTGCCATTTCGGGACGCCGTCTTTATGGCCTGGCTGTAAGAGACTGCTTTTGCCCGATTGGTGCTCATGTTCCAGTCATAACCGTAGGCGGCGATGCCCACCAGTATCTTCTTCTTAGGCATCTGGGTCATGGCGTACTTGATGACCTTCTCCACCCATTGAACGGACGCTACAGGCCCTGCCGCTGTTCCTGATGTGTGCTGGTCGTAAGTCATCAACATGATCTGGTCGCAAATCTTGCCTAGGGCATAGTAGTCAAAGGCGCCGATCCATGCAGATGACGGAGAGTCCTTGTATTTCGCCGGCACTGACATTGTCACTTTATATCCTGCAGGACCCAGTTTCGCCCTGAGCTCCTTCATGAACTGGGTCAGAACTCCTCTGTCACCCGGCGGAACGTTCTCAAAGTCAATGTTGACTCCATCATATCCATTCGTCCGCATGAGGTCGTATATGTCTCTAACCGCACGCTCCCGTGCAGCCTTTGAGTTCAGCATTGAATGTATGTCGCTCTGATTGAACGATCTGCCATTCAAGTTGTGAACCAGGGCAAGGTTGCTCAGTCCGCGCGAGGAGGATATCTTCATCGCGTCGCTGAAATGTTCCCCGGCAACATTTCCCGCTCTGTCGACGGAGTAAGCAAAAGGCGCTATCGCTGTCAAGGAATGGGAGTACGAGTCGAGGACGTCGTAGGACGACTTGTCGCCCGGATAGTTGACAGTATAGTACCCAACAACATCGTGGCGGGTTTTCTGCAGCGACCCCGCGGACTCCCCCATTCTCAGCAATGAGCCTGCAACCCACCCATAGCCGCCATTTGGGAGGGCAATCTGATACCAGCCATTTGCTTCGCTCACCAAGCGTACCGGAGTGTTCTTGGAAAGCTTGCCGACCTTAGAGTAGTTAGTGCCAGGTCCTGATCGGACGTTGGCCGTTTCTGCAATGGCTGCGCTGCGGCTTGCTAGATCCACAAGTGCGTTTTTTTCTGTTTGGGGGGTGGGTACTGTTGTTTGTATACCCGGAGGCGTTTGGACGCCCGGGTTCGTCTTAGTTGTGCGCATGCCTGCTATAGAACTTGCGATGTACATTAGTATGACAAGAGCTGTTGCAGTGGTGTTAGGTTGCACCGAGCGCCCTCCTTCCCAGGTAGACTCAATCTTGCATTGACTGCCGCAGCGCAGCTGAGACAGGATTTCGCCGCCGCCTGTCCATTTCCTGCAAGTAAATAGGGGCTATAATGGGCCTATATGGCAGTTTGCCATGGCACCTGTAGGTCATGGTGAATTCCGGGGTCAAGGTTTCTTGAGGATTATTTCTCAAACTCTCGCAGGACTTATGCCGAGCACAAAGAAACTCAATAGGCTAGAGGCAAGGTACCTCTGCGAATCCGGCGGCGAATCGCCGCAAACGGAAGTCCATAGCAACTGTCAAGGAAGTGAATACAAAGTGCCGAAGCGCGATCATGATAAGGCTTGTCTGAGCAATCAACGTCCAGTCGTCAAGATCATGCGTATCGTCAGCGACGACAGACCGCGCCCTGAGCTTCCAAGATACATGAGCTCTCTGGCGGCGGGGATTGATCTTCAGGCATGTCTCAAAAGCAACATTGACCTCAAGCCCGGGGAGTCTGGTATCATTCCGACGGGCCTTCGAATGGCTATCCCGGAAGGATATGAAGGCCAAGTGCGCCCGAGGAGCGGACTGGCTGCCAAGTTCGGAGTCACAGTCCTCAACTCG
>DMOT01000037.1 GCA_003456765.1 Bacillota bacterium | reverse complement strand
CAGGGGGTTCTAAGGAGGAAGGATAGATGAAGCCGATTGTCAAGCGTCTGCTGTTGCTAACACTCCTGGTAGCCATGGTCACAACAATGACTGGGTGCACTTTTGGAAGGGCCAGAATCGGTGTGGAATTCATCCCAGATCCGCTTGTAATAAACTGGGGTGCGGAGGAGATCATTGGGGCCATCACGTTGTCACTCGACGGCTTCGGAACGTTCACGCTGAATGAGATCAGGATAGAGTTCGTCGATGACGATGGGCAGACAGTCGAGAGCGAGCACCTTCCGCAGGGCGGTGCTCTTCCGAATCCGATCACACTTGTGGGTACGCTGGGAATAGTCAAGAAGACTGTGACGCTAGGGGATGTGATGGGCTCAGAGGCTGTGAAGATCAACAGAGACTGGTGGTCTGTGGGAGCTATTCGTCCAGTCCTCTGCAAAGTGACCTTTCTTAGCTCATCAGGGAAACCGGTTGGCTCGGGATCCGTCGGGCTCAAATGGGAACCCTGGTAATATAAGGCTGGCCACAAGAGGGTGAGCGCCGAGATCTAGCGTAGGGCAGGGGAATTATGGGAGTATTGTGCCGTGCATGTGCGCAGACTGATGTATGTACGATGCTGGAGAAGGGGGCAGGGCCGCATGAAGTTTGATGCCAGGTCCATAGCGCGTGCTGGAGTAATAGCAGGAGTGTATGCAGGGCTTTGTTTGCTCCTTGCCCCTATTTCATACGAGGTGTTTCAGGTGAGGGTAGCCGAGGCTCTTACCGTGCTTCCTATTGTGTGGCCTGAAGCTGTGGTGGGGCTTGCTTGTGGAGCGCTCATTGCCAATCTGGCAGGCCCTCTTGGCGTGTTCGACGTGATCTTCGGCACTGCGGCTACTGCCATCGCCGCATGTCTCACCTACCGGTTCAGGCACGCACGTGTGGCTTATGCTTTTCCCATCATCATCAACGGCATTGTAGTCGGAGCGTACGTTCCCTTTATCACTGGAATGGAGATACACTTCTGGACGATACCTGCGGCAATGCTTGTTGTAGCGGCAGGCGAGGCAGTGGCTGTTCTTGCTCTTGGCCTGCCGCTCCTACATGCTCTCCGCAGAACTGGAATAGTAGACTAGATACGCTACTGGGCCGGGTGCTATCTGGGGCTTGTTCTAGTATTGCGTCTTTCAGGCAGTAACAGTTGCAGGAGCCTGGTTTGAGATGGGGCCAGGGTACGCCTATTTTGACCCGGGAGGTAGCTTGCAGGTGCGAACAGTCGCCATAACAACACTTGGGTGCAAGGTAAATCAATATGATTCAGAGGCTATTGCAGCACAATTCCAGAAGGCGGGTTTTGAGGTTGTGCCTTTCGAGGATGTGGCCGATGTCTATGTCATAAACACGTGTACGGTAACACGGATGGGTGACAAGAAATCGAGGCAGTTCATACGCAGGGCTCACTCGAGGAACCCTGACGCCCTGATAGTTGCCACCGGTTGCTACGCTCAGGCCTCTCCGCGTGAGGTTGCAGCGCTGCCAGGAGTATGCGTCGTTTCAGGAACCTACGATCGTGAGCGAATCGTACAGGCCGTGCTCGATTTCGACGAGAGCTCAAGACCGAGCAGGCGAGATTCGGACGTGGTGGGCGTCAACCGAGAAGTTCTAGAGGGGAGGGATGTAGCCCCTCAGGTGTTGGTGAGAGAAACGAGCTCATTCGGCCCTTTCGAAGAACTCGCAGTTGAAGGATGGACTGAACGCACAAGAGCCTACGTGAAGATCGAGGATGGATGCGAAAACTTCTGCTCCTACTGCAAGGTTCCTTATGTGAGGGGACCGGTAAGGAGTAGGGATCCCCGGAAGATCCGCAAGGAGATTGAGCTTTTGGCCTCACTAGGATACAGGGAAGTAGTGTTGACCGGGATAGACCTGGGTGCGTACGGCCGTGATTTTGGGGGGTCTCCTGATGTTGCGGAGATTCTGGAGGCCGCCGCTAGTGTGGAAGGCATAGCAAGGGTTCGTCTCAGCTCTGTAGACCCGACTGATGTGACCGAACAATTGATCAGCACCATGGCAGATCACGTGGAAGTCTGTCCTCACTTGCATATTCCATTGCAGTCGGGCAGCGACACGGTGCTTTCGCTCATGAACAGGCGTTATACCGTTTCGGAGTATGAAGATATTGTTTCGATGGCGCGGGAACGCATACCTGACCTTGCGGTTACGACAGATGTCATAGTGGGTTTCCCCGGGGAAGATGAAGAGGCCTTTCAGGCCACTTGTGATGTATGCCGTCGGTCGAGGTTCTCCAGGATGCACGTCTTCCAGTATTCGCGCAGGAGGGGCACGGTTGCGTCAACACTGCCCGGGCAGGTTTCAAGGATTGAGAAGGCGAGGAGAAGCGCCGAGCTGATCGCGCTCGGCGGCGAGTTGTCACTCGGATTCCACAGGCAGCTCTTGGGCCGCAGCATGTCTGTTTTGGTGGAGCAAGCGGACCATGAGGGGTTTGAAGGTCTGACCGGAAACTACGTGCGGGTCTACGCTGTCGGTTCTGCGCTCCCCGGCGACATCGTAAATGTATGTGTGTCCGAGGCAGATGAAGGGTTTGTGAGGGGAAGCATAGAAGAATTGACATGATCCCGCCACGACTTGTCTGCTCGAGGGGCCTGTGGCGGAGTCAGTGAGGAGGTAGGGAACAGGTGGAGGATTGCATATTCTGCAAGATTGCTCACGGGCAAGTCGAATCGCAAATAGTATATCAAGATGAACACCTTGTCGCGTTTGACGACATCAACCCACAGGCGCCTATGCATGTGTTGATAATTCCGCGCGTGCACATATCCAGCCTCCTCGAACTGGGAGATGGCGATGAGGAGCTTGTTGGCAGGGCACACAGGTTAGCGGCGAGGATCGCCCGTGAGCGGGGGTACGACCGGAGAGGATTTCGGGTGGTGGCCAATTGCGGCCAGGATGCGGGGCAGAGTGTTCCTCACCTTCACTTTCATGTGATCGGTGGCAGAGCTCTGCAGTGGCCTCCAGGTTGATGAGAAACCCGCCCGCGCCGTTCGATACTGTTTGACACGCGTGCAATGAGTAAAGTATAATTTGACGAGATTGCCCTGCACGTCAAAGCGTGCGCCATATTCAGCTGGGCAATGTTGGTTGGTTACTCTCGCACGGAGGGGGGGTATCTGTATGTCAGAGGTTAAGGTTGGAAAGAATGAGTCCCTCGACAGCGCACTGCGTCGTTTCAGGCGGCAGTGTCAGCGATCCGGAGTAATGTCTGAGATTCGCAAACGCGAGCATTACGACAAGCCAAGCGTCCGGAGGAAGAAGAAGTCTGAGGCCGCCCGCAGACGCAAGTACAAGTATCGTTAGGGGCGGTTGTGACCATACCCCCGAAGTGCGTAGAAAGTAGATAATGCTGTATTGTGGCAAGAAGTCGGCCCCGCGCAAGCGGGGCCGACTTCCACTTTGGCAGGGAGAGGTTCGGGCTTCTCCTTGTCCATTGTATTTCCCGGATTCGGCATAATCCTTCGCTCAGTGACAGATTGTAATGGTGACTGGACAAAAGGCGTATTCGGAGGAATAACAGTTTGACACGTCTACGAAGGTTGCTTACGGGCAAGATGAGACGCCCGCGGATGGTTCTCGGTAGGACGCCGGTCCCACTTGAGGAGAGTGTGTCGGATGGAGATGGTGCTCAGGACAAGAACGGATCCGGCAGCACACCCATCCCCGATACCCTGGACGGCGTTGAAGAGTATCTCCGCAACAAGATTGGGCATAAGAGCCCTGATGTGATATTGCGCAGATTGGTGATATGGACCTCGCCTGAACTTGAAGCACTGCTATTCTACATTGAAGGATTGACCTCGCGTGACGTGGTAAACATGATGGCACTCAGATCGGTGATGTTGGCCGAAAGGACGCCGGCTTTGGATGCCGGTAGGCTTGACCGGGAGAACATCGCCACTGTAGTCTCGACGCACCTGATGCCGTCAGGCCAGATTGCCGTCGCTAGCAGTATGGAGATGGCCATGGAGCGTGTTTTGAGTGGCGAAGGCGCCTTATTCGTCGAAGGCAGCCGCGAGTGCGTGCTCTTCGAGGCAAAAGGGTGGGAGCATCGGGGAATAGAGGAACCCGCCACTGAGAAGGTAGTCCGCGGTCCGAGGGAGGGTTTTGGAGAGCTCCTCAGGGCCAACACTGCATTGATAAGGCGAAGGCTGAAAACGCCTGACTTGAGGCTGGATGCAACGGTGGTGGGAGTAAGGTCCAAAACTGACATCGTGGTGGCCTATGTGGAGCATCTCACGAACCCGGATCTTGTGCAGATGGTGAAGAAGCGAATCGACGCCATATCCGTGGACATACTAACTGATTCAGGGGTTCTGGAGGAACTGATAGAGGACCATACTTATTCTCCTTTCCCCCAGGTGCAATATACGGAGAGGCCGGATCGTTTCGCTGCCGCCCTGTCAGAAGGACTCGTCGGCATTCTGGTGGACGGGTCTCCGATGGCCCTGATGGTTCCGGCGAATCTCGCCAGCTTCTTTCAATCATCGGAAGACTACTACGAGCGGTTTCCCTTTGGCGGTCCCCTGAGGGCCTTGCGCTATCTTGCAGGTGTAATAG
>DMOT01000087.1 GCA_003456765.1 Bacillota bacterium | reverse complement strand
ACCCTGCCGTCAGCCGCAGCTTTCACAGGAGTGCCGGTGCTTGCGGCCAGATCCATGCCTGAGTGGAACCGCCTGGTCTTGTATATGGGGTGAACTCGCCAGCCAAACACATCTGATATTCTCCTGAACTGAACAGGCCAGATAAACTTGCCCGTCCATTTCATTATCTCGCCAGACTCGCCAAGCCTGGTCTGCATCTCCCTGATGGTCTGCTCAAGCTCCCTCGATGCTCTTTCCTCTTCAGCCAGTTCCCGCTCCCATCTTTCCCGTTCTGCCGCCACTCTGCTGGCATATTGCGACCGTTGGGCCAACACAGGCTGGATTGAACGCTTCTGCTCTGCAAGGCTGGATGAGAGGAGCGCTATCTCTATGCTTGTCTCTTCGAGTTCGGCCTTTCGTGCACATATCTCTTCCCTCTGCTCCTCCAGGGCCTCCTTCTCTGCCCTGATCTCGGCGTATACATCCGCGTCCTGCCTTGCTATCACCCCAAGATAGTCATATCTTGTCACAAAATCTGCAAAGCTCGATGAGCCAAGGAGCAGCTCGAGCATTGATCCCGGGCCAAGCTTGTATATGAATACCAGTCTGTCTTCGAGGCTATGGAGTGACACTTCATACTGCTCAGTTGCTGTCTCCAGTTGTCGCTCGGCCTCGGCTAGCTCTGCCCTGGTCTGAACCAGCTTCCGTTCAGCGTCCTTGAGTCTCTTCTCTGTCTGCTCAATCCTGGATTCTATCGCAAGGAGTTCTTCTTCTGTCCGTTGAAGGGCTCGAAGCGCATCCTTCTCTTGCCTGCTCTTTTGTGACAAGGTCTGCTTTATCTGCTCGATTTTCGACTGCAAGGTAGTTAGCTCTGTCCTTTTTGTCGAAAGATCAGACAATCCCGAATCCGCGAGTGTGATGTCTGCGAAGAATCCAAAAGCAATCATTAAGACCAGGGTCAAGAGAAGACCAGTCCTTGCCATCACTACGACGCTAGCCTTTTTTGCCTTTGACTCCATGGGACAAACCCCCGTATCTAAACTTTCAGGTACCGCTTAGTCGAAATATTGCTTCCTATAAGGCCGACAACGGCCCCGAAACACAACATCACTACGACCGCAGCGCCAAGGCGGCTGGTGTCCGTAACAACCGGCATGAATGGCGCAACTGAGGAAATCCATTTGACAACTCCCTGGTATCCGGCGTATACGATTGCCGCTGCAGCGCCAGCCCCCAGAAAGCCTATGATTATTCCCTCAAGCACGAAGGGGAAGAGTATGAAGCTGTCGGTGGCCCCCACGAGCTTCATGATCTCTATCTCCTTACGCCTTGCAAATACTGTAAGCTTTATCGTGTTCGACACTATCAGGCTGGCGCCGACTAACACGAGTACAGCTATGGCTCCTGTGATGCCCCACAGTATTCGGAGAACACCTACAAGCCTGTCTACCAGTTTCGGGGCATACCTCACATCATGGATCCCGTCCACTTCCGATGTGGCGGCCGCAACCTCGTCTGCCACATCGGCACGTATCAACGATATGTCGAAGGATTCAGGCAACGGGTTGCGGGGAAGATCGCCGAGGAAGAAGCTGTCCTGGCCGAGCTGCTTCCCCAGCCTTTGCAAGGCTTCGTCCTTCCCAACAAACGCCACCGATGCCACACCCGGAATGCCCTGTATGGCAGCACGCGCCCGATCTGCAACATCCGGCGACAAGTCCGGAACCAGGAAGGCCCTGATCTGGACGTCAGCTTGAAATTGGCTCCCGATATGAGTAAGGTTTACCGCAACGAGCATGAAGGAGCTGAGCACTATCATGCAAGCCATAACTACGATAATCGACGTTACAGACGGCGTTTTCTTCAGGCTTCGAACAGCCTGGCCGCTGAGGAGCCTTACAGTCCTAAGCTTCATAGCAGTAAGCTCCCCACCTCTCGTCGCGCACGACCATGCCTTTCTCAAGCTGGACGACTCGCTTTCTCATCATGTCCACGATGACCTGGTTGTGTGTAGCCATTACTACAGTAGTGCCTCTCAAGTTGATGTCGCACAAAAGGTCCATGATGTCCAATGCAGTATCAGGATCAAGGTTCCCTGTGGGCTCATCGGCAACGAGTATCAGAGGGTCATTCACAATCGCTCGCGCTATTGCAACGCGCTGCTGCTCACCGCCTGCCAGCTCCCCAGGCATGGCTGATGCTTTATGGGCCAGGCCCACCATGGAAAGGGCCTGGGGAACTTTCTTCTCTATCTCTTTCGGGGACGCCTCTATGACCTCAAGGGCAAACGAGACGTTCTCGTAGACCGACCTATCCAGCAGCAGCTTGTAGTCTTGGAATATGACCCCAATCCGCCGCCTGAGCATGGGGACTTCGCGCCATCTGAGTCGCGCGATGTTTCGGCCCGACACCAGAACATGGCCTCGGGTAGGCACCGTCCCGCGGTATATCATTGATAGAAGTGTGGACTTCCCTGAGCCGCTAGGACCGACTATGAACACGAAGTCGCCCTTGTCTATATTGAGGTTGACCCCACGCAGCGCTTCCACGTTGCCTGGATACGCCTTGTAGACACCATACATGTTGACCAAAGC
>DMOT01000264.1 GCA_003456765.1 Bacillota bacterium | reverse complement strand
GTTAGTAGCCCATGTCCTTCAGAATGGCAGAGAGAGCCCTCAGCCTCTCGCCTATCAGTTCATCGTCCTTACTGATGCAATCTCTGAACAGCTGAATGTCCTTGTCGATCATTGGATTATCCGTACATACCCGGACAGTCATTGCATCGCCCTGCAAGCCTATTCTCTCAAGCGCGGTCTTCTGAGAGTCGTATAGCTTCTCGTACCTGTAGGCCTCCTGGAAATGCTGCATCGAACGGCAGATGAGAAGTGCAAGATCCAACACCCTGTGCAGCGGCAGTTCCTCCGACTGCCTTGACCATCTTTCTCCCGTGTGCCTCCATACCTTCGCTGAAATCTCCACGTTCCCGCGGTCATTCCACTGGGCAAGTCCCAGCGATAATCCCTTTGCATCAGAATCATATGCCCGCCTGCCATCCACACGTTCGTAGTCATCCACAACGATTACAGGTTTGTGTTTCAGCGTGACAGGAATCTTCAATCCAAGCACCTCGCTTGCTATTACTGAATTAGTAGTTTACTTGTACAGTAAGCACGATCCGTCACACTTTGTCAACGGCTAGTTAGCGACGTTGACCCTTGTTCTTGTCGTTGCCTAGTTGATATGCGCTCGGCCTCCGCGAAAGAAACATCCTCAAGCCCATGCAATGACGCCTCTTCCCGGCCTGCTGGCTCCGAGGCAGAACATGACGTAAACTAGTAGATAGAACCTGTATGCTGCGGAGCGAGAGGAAATGGGATGAAGCCGAAACCCTGCTCAGGGAGGCGCTGAACGCGGCACCGACGCTGACGCCTGCGATTAGCAATATCGCATATTGCTGCTTCATGCAGAGTGATCTTGGAGAACTACATGCTGCAGGGAGCGGACGAGGAAGCCCTCCGCTGTCTGAATCAAATGGAGCTGGAAGACGTATCCCCAAAACTGCAAGAGGCAATCGCTGGCATGCGTAAATACATCTCTACGCCGGAATAGGTTTTGCAGGACGGGTGGGCATGGATGTCAAACTCTCCGGTATGTCTCAGGTGTAAGAACTGCAACACTTGAGGCATATATCAATAATTGAACCTGAGTTCAGGTCTTGCAAGGGGGAGAAGAACATGAGCCTGATTGCCAGGATCGCCCTAGGCATGCTAATACAGCCCGTCATGCTGGTCATTCCCGGGCTGATTCTCAGAGCGTGGCCACCCAAGGTCATAAACAGCATATACGGGTATCGAACACCGCGGTCCTCCCAATCTCAAGAGGCCTGGGATTATGCGAACAGGCTTGCAGGAAAACTCCTCGTCATCGTTGGGGTTGTCCAATTCCTTGTGTTTGCATTGCTGGTTTGGGTCGCGTATCATCAGCCCGAGGAGATCCAGCAGAAAATATACGATATCGGGATGCCGCTTAGCGCCGTGCTACTTGTGCTCTTGTTGGTCTTGACCATAGTATGGGTGGAGATCGATCTCAAGAAGAAGTTTGGATAGCGGTATTCCGTCCTGAAATGAGTTGTCGTTATGGCTTTGCTCCCAGATCGACCAGGCGCTGGTATTGCCAGTCATGTTCTTTGGCGGCTGCATCGGCGCCGGTGGGATCGGATTCTAAAGTGACGGCTCTAGGACATGAGTAGCATGACGGCCAGCGTGGGCTGCTACGGCGCACGTTCTCCGGCACGGGCTGGACCACGACCCGGCGGGGGGGACCGGCAGCGCGGGTGTCGGCGCAAGCCGCAGATGCAAAGGCTCGTGTCTCCCCTGTGGCTATCCCTTTTTCCGCATATACTGTTCCCCGTTATTTGCGGAGCATTCTTGCAGCAATCTCCCAGCGATCTATGAGAGAGTTTCTGACACTGGGCTCTTGACTCTATACTCAGGCCGTCGAAGAGGAGAAGGCAGCCGTAACAGACCCGACGGGCAAGAATGGCGACGCCCATCTGCACATCGCAGAATCGGCAACCGCATCAGCCTGCAGCAGCATGGCAGTGTGCAGAAATATGACGGATCTGCCCTCTATGCGGCCGTGTTTCCCGGCCATTATCGCCACAGCTCGCCCCTCTCATGTGTAGCCGGCTGACCTCACTCCCTGATGTCAGGAATTCGCGATCCCGACGAAGATTCGCCGTGAAGACTAATAGTCATGGGTCACCATATCCCTACACGCTTGTGTCATGGAGAATATGCCTGATGATTCTTACCGCCTTCTCCATATCGGACACGGCAATACATTCGGCAGTGGTGTGCTCGGCTTGGGCTCCGGTTCCTATCACCACTGACTGTATGCCCTTTTCGTTGTAAATCGAAGCATCCGTTCCTCCCCGAATCACCCTCACCTGGGGATCGATTCTCAGCGAACTGACGCCTCTCTTGGCGATTCTCACGACCTCTGCAGTTTCCGGGATGCTGACCGCCCTGTAGGCTAGCTCGGATTTCACCTTCGCCCGAGCGCCCATGGCTCTGGCTGCTACATGAAACACATCCGCAATTAGCTCGCCCTGGGCTATGCACTTTTCGTGGCTAAGGCTCCGACACTCCAGATTGACTTGGGTTGTTGAGGGGACGCTGTTTCTCACTTCGCCGCCTCGGATGATGC